>JBDRNO010000048.1:0-16270 GCA_043811005.1 Bacteroidota bacterium
CCTGTACCAGTTCCTGTGCCTGTACCAGTTCCTGTGCCTGTACCAGTTCCTGTGCCTGTACCAGTTCCTGTGCCTGTACCAGTTCCTGTGCCTGTACCAGTTCCTGTGCCTGTACCAGTTCCTTTATCTGTTTTATTCTCTCTGAGATGCTCCTTGTCCTGCAGTTTTATCTGATCCTGTATCTTTTCTTTATTCCTTGCCCGTATCTTCTCTTCTGCTTTTTCAGCTTTTTCTGACAATTTACCTTTACTCTCGCCTTTTTTATTCTTTATCTGCATCTTAATTTCATTTATTTTCTGTGCGAGTGCTTTACCTTTCAAGCCTTCTTCTTTAGCATTCTGAATAGCAATCGATATTTTTAATCTTGCCTCTGAAGGCGAATGACCGCTTTCCACAGCACTCTTTAACACTTCGAGCGCACTGGAAATATTCTCAGCATCCACTTTCTCTGCCAAATTTTCCTTTACCATTATCTTCATCTGTCTTTTTTCCTGCGGACTGGATTCTTTGGTCATTTCCCTTAATTTGAGTGCAATCTTCACTGAATCATCAGGTAAATAATTATCCTTCAGGCAGTCCGCTACTATATCCGTAAGTTCTTCTGCATCCAATTCGATGCCTGTTTTGGATTTTAATCTGATTTGAAGCTGATATTTTACCTTTCCTATAGTCTGTTCGTCCACACCTTTTTCTTTTAACCTTAGCTGAACCTTATCCAAAACCTGCTTTTCCACATCTGCAAATCCAAAACATACAGCTGACAGTATAAATATTGCCAGCCCGCTAACTTTACACAAAATCCCCTTCATAATAATAGTCCTCCTTTTATTTTATGTAAATATTCAGTCATCCCCATTGTCATTCTGAACGAACAGACTGTGTCACAATGTCATCCTGAGCTACTGCGAAGGATCTGTGTTTTTTTATTACCGACGAGATTCTTCGGTCGCTTTGCTCCCTCAGAATGACATAACGGTCATTTTTAATAATTGTGACACAGTCTGGAAGTGAAGAATCTCATTATGAGATGCTTCGTTTCACTCAGCATGACACGGTGTTCACTGAGTACTTACTATTTTATGACCTGCAAAAGGGCCCTTTGGCAGGCATGTTTTTTTTCATACTTCCAGCAGGGAATTGACTCCGCCAAAACCGTCCGGAATATTTTCTTTTGTAGAGTCAGGCATTATTTTTTTGCCATCAATAATATATACATACTCATATTTGCCGCGCGGCAGTTTGATTTTCAGCTTCCACAGACCCTTTTTACTTTTTAGAAAGAGAGATTCCTTTTCCCAATCATTGAAATTGCCTGCCAAAGCAACGGTTTTAGCATCAGGATAATAGAGAGAAAATTCCGCAATTCTCATTTTACCATTTTTTATGGAAATAATTTTAGGGCCATAAAACAGCATAAATAGAAATAGAATGAGACCTGTTAATATAACTTTTAATTTTAAAAATGACAGTATTGGAACCATAGACCGTTTTTCAGATATTCTATCCATGACTTTTAGAACAAATTCCGTATTTGGTTCAGCTTCTTCTGCTTTTATCCCTGAAAGATTGCCTAAAAAGATATAATAATTCTTACAGGAACTACATTCCGAAAGATGGGATAATAATTCAGGAGTATTATTAATTTCCTGATTGAATTTGTTTCCTGAGAAATTATCCGCTATTTCATCGATTTTATTTAACGCATCCAGACAATTCATCATATCACCTTCCATTAAAATATACAACTATACATTAAAATGGTTACACTCATAAATAGTTTTTGCAATTAACCTCGTCCTTTAATCTGTTATAGATCAGTTTTCTCATTCTGTGTAATATAACCTTGACATTAGCTTCACTCAGTTTCGTTATTTTGGCAATATCCCTGCAGGATATATTCTTCAGATAGTGCAAAATAAAGATCTCTTTTTGTCTCCCGGAAAGTAGAATGAATATTTTTTTCACAAGCTCATTATCTTCGCACTGTTTTTGGTCCGTTTCATTATTATCTTCCGATTGTCTATTAATATTAATTTCACCTTTCTCAAGTATTGAAGATAATGAAAGAAAAGATATGATATTTTTTCTCTTAATATAATTTCTTATCAGATTCAATGTTATTGTATAAATCCAGTTTCTAAAACTGTATTCCAATTTGTATTTTGACAGGTTTTTATATACCTTAAAAAATACATCCTGAGCCAAATCATCCGCTTCCTCCCGGTTATTGATCATTTTAAGGATTAGGAAATATACCAGGTTTTTATATTTTTCGATAATACTTCTAAAAGCGATACTCTCACCATTCAATATTTTTCTAATTAAGATAATATCCTCTTCCAAACAATTGTCTTTATACATTTGATCTTCTCCTGATAATATGGACACAGAGAATTGAGCAACTTTAGAATTAGATATCTTCAAGATGCTTTTTCTTATTATTATAACTTTTTGTGGAATCAAATTCAAATCCCATAACTTATTTATTATACCTTAAATATACCTTCAGTCAAGTAAATATTTTATTTCAATTTTAACAATAACAAGACCAAAAAAGTGAAGCTCTCATCACAAACTATTATTATTTACTATGTGTGTCCAGCTTAAAAAATATAATTTAATCTCTGCCGACAATTTGTAGCTAAAACACCCTCTAAGTGCAAGTATAAGGGACAACTTCAAAGCCTAAATCTCCATACCCTCTAAATCCACCTATCCAGCAAAAATATTGAATTTGTAAACTGTCATTTCTCTTTCAAACCAAAACTATACAAAACCAATCATAATATTCTACAGAAATAGTACTGTCATTGTTATGGTATCAAAATATTGGGTAGAAACATAAAATAAACTGGTCAATTAAGACAAATATTATTTGACATATGAAATAATTGTGCTATAATTCATAATAGGGAATTTTTAAAAGTAGAAATTACTATGACAATTAGCAATTGTAACATCAAAAGGACAGTTTGTTATCCGTTCCAAAATCAGACAAGCAATGAATGAATATTCATAGAGGTACAAAATTATATATTGAAACAAGAAAAGATACCATAATCTTAAAGATGTAAATTTTTTCTATAACTAAAACACATTAGAAAAAGAATAAATACTCAGTAAACCCCTTTGTCCGTGCTTGACACGGAATCTATAGAATAGATTCCCGCTTTCGCGGGAATGACATACACAAGAGAGGACTTCACTGAATATTTACGAAAAAGAAGAAGAAGTTAATATAACAGAAACCCAAAAAGAAATTGAAAACTTAGAAAAGGAATTAATTGAGGTAAGAAAAAAGAAGAAAGGATATCTTAATGAATTAGGGATTAAAAATGAGAATGAAAGAAGCTAATATGCAAGCAAAGTGCGCTGTAATAAGAAGGGTTTTTATGATAATATTACTTATTGGTTTCTCTGCCATTCTTGAGAAGTCTATGCTTTGGTGTGCTCCGGTTATTTATGATTTCTCTTTTGGTAGTGGCACAATCAGATGGGCGTATGAGAGCGTCTCAGGTGATTTTACCGATCCCACCGGAGGAACGGAATTTACGGGCGTAAAATATTCATCGGCAGCGTTTAGCGATAACGTTCGCGCCGCCACAGCCGGCTCAGGCAAAGCTGCCATAGTTGCACAAAGGTTCCTGTTCAAAATAAACGATTCAACTTCCATTGCCAGAATGTGCATTTCATGGGAAGGTTACACGGCTGCTCCCGCAACCACGGGAAAGACGCCTTTATTTTACGTATGGAATTTCAATACCACCAGTTGGTTATTGATTCAAACCGGCACAGCCCAGACGAGTGACCAAACCCTTTGGACAGAATTTACAAGTAACATAGATTACTATGTCCAGCAGAGCAGCTGCCATATAAAGGTAACCTGCCCGGCGCAAGCCGGCCAGGAGTCAAACGTGTTTACCGATTATGTAAAGGTTGACACCTATGGCTATCCTGACCTGACGTTAAATTCATCCGACATAAGCTTTTCCAATACCCTTCCCGCCCCGGGAGACGTGATTACAATTTCAGCCACAGTCCGTAACAACGGTGAGTCAGTTTTAAGCCCCATCGGCAGTATATTTGACAATTTTGAGACCGGCGGATCTGTAAGCGCAGGTGTTTACCTTAACCAATGGATTGGGCAAAAGTTTGACGTGCCAAGGGATCTTTGTTTAAGCAAGGCAAGCTTATATATCGCTGATTTGGGAGCCAGCGCCAGCGATGACATTACTGTTGATATCAGAAAAGATAATAACAGTGCACCGGGAACCGGCTCCGATAACCTGCTGGCTTCAAAAACTCTGGACAGCAGTTTAACGTCGCTTGGTTGGCAGGACTTTACTTTTGACAGTCCGCCACTGTTGACCGCTGGTAATATTTACTGGATAACTCTTGCGAACAACAACGCCACTTCTGCTAACGCCTACTCTTATTATTTACAAAATCCTGCGACATTGGATGAAATTGCCATCAGCGCCAACCAGGGCGCGAGCTGGACCGGAATGCCGTCCTATGATTATTGCGGTTATTTCAGGGTTTATGATTCAACAACTGTTACTGTTCAAATCTATGATGGTGATCCCGACTCGGGCGGGAGTTTAATCGCGGTAAAATCCGCGTTTCCAATTGCCGGCGGGTCCACATCGTTGATTTCAACAACGTGGACATATACAGCCGGTTCGCATAATATTTACATAAAAATAGATCCCGCCGGCTCCATAACTGAAACCAATGAGTCAAATAATAAGGTTTACAATACCGTGTCGGCTGAAACAACTGCGCCCAACGCGATAACGAACCTTTCGGCATTAACCGGAGTTGATGGGACTGAAATTAAATTGTCATGGGTAGCACCCGGCGATGACGGGATTTCAGGAGACAATACTTCAAGGGCAAAATATATTCTCCATTATGCAACGTTCTCTTGTGAGTCGGCCGGCTCAACTGCCGCATGGTGGTTCGGCGTAAACGTGTCAACATACACCCAGTATTGGGCAGTATCGCCGCAAGGTACAAAAGAAGATAAAATAATCGGCGGGGGGATGTTTACTCCGGGCTCGACATATTATTTTGCAATAAAAACTGTTGATAAGTGTTTGAACGTGTCAAATATTGACGATAATGCATGGACCCAGGCAACGCAGGCAAAAACCTATGCGCAGAACGGCGTTCAGGATTTAATTCCGCCTGCGGCGATATCCAATCTTACTGCCATAACAGGCTCTGCCGAGGGAACGATTCAGCTCACCTGGACTGCGACGGGAGATGACGGCAACGTGGGAACCGCTTTCGGATATTTGGTCAAATATGCCACATTTCAGATAACAACCAGCAATTTTTACAATCCGAACGTTTCAACCTATACTGATGCATCATCATGGATGCCTATATCAAGCGGTGGCAGTGAATCAAAGGTTATTTCTGGATTAACGGGAGGTGTAACTTATTACTTTGCAATAAAGGCTTTTGATAACGATTATGCCCCCAATTATACGTCATGGGACACAGGGACACCTTCCGACGGAGTTAACGATAAAAACAGCGCCAGACCAAAAAGAAACCAAATTTATTATGTTAATTCACTTGCACCGGACGATAGCGGCGTTCCGGGAAGCGACCCCGCTATTTTGGACAATTGCTGGAAAACAATAGGCAAGGCTTTCTCTGATCTTCAAGCAAACGTATCAAACGATTTAACCGGATTCGGGTCATTTGTTATCCAGATACAAAACAGCGCAGATTATATTGAAGGGGTAATGTTAAATAACCTCACTACTACACCGAATGACGGTTTAACAATCCGTTCCGCAAAGGATACAAGGCCCGAGTGGAAGAACAATACAAGCAATATCTTGTTCTGTAACTATGATTCAAAAAATTCATATGGGGCATTGTATATTTCAATTCCTTTCGTCACGATTGAAGGCATAAATTTTACCGGGACGAAGGAACACGGTATTTTTATAAATGCTTCCACGATTACCGTAAGGAACTGCATATTTCATGATCTTGGCGTCAGCCGTGGAAATTATAATCATAGCAGCATAGCTATTTACCAAACTACGACGGGTTGCGAATTTTACGACAATACGTTTTATAACGTTATTTGCTGTTTTAGATTTGTCAGTGGCCCATTTAAAGTAAGGAACAACACATTCTGTATAAATGATATTTCAACTGAAGTTGAGGTCGTTTTTTTGTGTTATGATGGACCTGGAAATGGCATACCTGATTCAAATTACAACATCTTCCAGATTGCAACGGGGGGAGCAATCGCAAGGGCTCCATGGACAGTCCCCACGGATTATGTGACCCTTGTAGACTGGAAGGGGGCGGCAATAACGCCTGCGCCCGATGCCAATTCACTTTCGGCCGACCCTCAATTTGTTGCTGCGGGAACTGATTTTCACCTTAAGTCAACATTCGGCCATTGGACCGCGGCGGGATGGGTAAAGGACGCAACGACCAGCCCCTGCATTGATGCAGGCACTCCGTATTCAACCGGTGTTAAATATACCTACTATGATAACGAGCCCCAGCCTAACGGCAGCCGCGTGAATATGGGAGCTTATGCTAATACCAATCAAGCCTCAGTAAGCGGAAATATGACGCCCGATATACCTGCTGCTCTTTCCCAGTTGGACCCTAACTGGCAGCAAATTCCATTTGGCAACTGGATAAATTATCAGCAGGCAAGGGCTACATTTACTCTGTTAGACCCGGCCGGGGATTTAGTGCAGTTTAATATACAGTTCAGCACCTATACTGATTTCTCATACAATTTTATCAATTCAACAAATCCAGCCACTGCCACGCTTTCAAACGGCGCCACGAATTTTCTGACTCCACTTTTGTCTGAAGGAACCTGGTACTGGAGGGTCCGGTGTATTGACGTTGGAGGAGCGGTAAGCGACTACTCGTCTGCCACTGTAGTTAATGGCCGGCATTTTGGAGTTGATGTTTCCTCGCCTTCAGTGCCTGTTCTCTCATCTCCTCTTGATAACTTTACCACAAGTCAGTTGTTAATAAACTTTAACTGGTCTGCATCGGTTGACAATCTGTCAGGTGTATATGGATATGGAATAAGAGTATCAACTTCAGATAGTTTCGCCGGTACAGTCTATAGTTCTTTTACTGCCAATACTTTTGCTTCGTTTATGTTACCGGAAGGGCAATGGTATTGGACAGTTCGCTCATCTGATACAGCCGGGTGTTATAGTAATTGGGCAAGCACATTTAGTGTGATAGTTGACACAAGCCCGCCGTCTGCAATAACAACATTATCAGCATTACAAACAAATTATGTTGATGAAATAAAATTGACCTGGTCTGCAATGGGAGATGATGGGACGATAGGAAATATAACGAGTGGAAAATATAGAATACAATATTCATCAGAAACATCCGTTAACTGGAATGTAAATAATTATATCGTAGAATATCCTACAGATACAATAGTAAACGAGGTACAAACGAAAGTAATAACAGGCTTAGAATATAGTGCAACATATTATTTTTGTATCTGGACTGCGGATAAAACAAATAACTGGTCCACATATATAGATACAGTGAGTTGTTTAACTCCGGAGTTGATATTAAGTATAGAAATACTGACGACATATTATCATTTTGGGAGTTTAGAGAAGAGTAGTGTAGTGGTTAGTGGGACCTCATTAATAGTTAAAAATGCAGGAAATGTATATGAGACATATTCGTTATTAGGATCAAGTTCAACCAGGTGGGATATAGGGACAGAATCAGGAGTAGATCAATTTGTATTATCCGCAGGATTTCATGGAGTTCAACCTTCAACAGATTCATTTAAGGATGAAGATAAATTGAAAAGGAGTCCGGATGTACCGGTGGTATGCAGTGAAACAGTATTTTCCATAGATGGAACCCAAAGAGGTAATCAGGTAGATGTGGATGCCGAAAGGAATTTATGGCTGATGATAAAAATGCCGTCCGCGACAACGACTTTAAATAAACAAGAAATGACAATAACAATAACAGCAGAAAAGCAGTAGTAGGGAATTTATCATATAGGAAAAAAAGTTGATGAGATTGTTTCGCTATCGCTCGCATATATGAAAAAACACAATTGTATAAGTTATTTTTTAAATATTTTTAATTAAAAAAATAAAAGCACATAATTTTTTCAAACAATATTTTTCTTATAAAATTAATAACAGTACAATGATGTAATATCCTATCCAATATTGCTGCTGCAATTATATTATTATTAAATATTTCACTCCATTCTGCAAATCCTTTATTTGAAGTTATTATTGTTGATTTCTTTTCATATCTTCTTGATATCAATTTGAAAAACAGATTTGCTCCTTGTTTATCTAATGGTAAATAACCAATCTCATCTAATTATTAACAAACTATATGCTGATAATTTTTTTATTTTGTTTCTAATTGATTTTCATAATGTGCTTTATTTAATTGCATAACTAATTTATTACAATTAATGTAATAAGTAGAAAATTTGTGTTTTAATACTTCCAAACCTAAACCTATTGCTAAATGTGTTTTTCCTACACCTGGAGATTCTAATAATATTTACAGCAGGCAGAGGCAGTCAAATTTTTACGAAAAAAATACGAGTATACTTTATAGTATTTAAGGACTATTATTGGCAGTAAAAAATTTTTGTCGAATTTCAAATCCTATTGCAAAATATGAGTTTAACAAAATATCACAAATAATTTACATTTATTTTTATTTTATTTCACAATTATAAAATATTATATTATTATTAAGTTAATAAACTTTATTATATGTAACAAATGACATTCATTATGTTTTTCTGAAAATTTTAAGTAGTCTTTTTATGGAAATTAAATTAAAAAAAATCATATCAGTTATTACTCTAACCTGCTTCCTGGTATCGAGTGTGTTTGGTGAACTTCTCAATGCAACTTTAGCAATGAAAGTTGAGCCGAGAAAACACGAACAAATACTGGAAGATTTTGTTATTCCTCCGGGATATGGAAGATGCACGGATAGTAAACTATTTGATAGTAAACAGATAGTAATAAACATCCAGGACCTGCATTGTCACCCCGAAGTTCAAAGAAACATTTCAAATATTCTGGAAAGCTTAAACAAGAAATATGGCCTTAAAAACATCTATGTAGAAGGTGGTTATGGGAGTATAGATACCTCCTGGATTTGTAATATAAAAGATAAAAAAGTTAAAAAAGAAATTATCGAAAATCTCATTGACCAGGGACGACTTACCGGAACCGAATATTATTCTGTCATTTCAAACAAACCAAATCTGCTAAAAGGTATTGAGGATGAAGCAATTCATAAAGCAAATATTGTCAGATTAGGGAAAATTCTTAATAAAAAAGAACATTTTGAAAAAAAGATTCAGGAATTAAATAAAACTCTTGAATTTATGAAAGCAAAATATATCAGCTCAAGAAACAGAAGCTTTAACAATCTTATTGAAAAATATAAATCAAGTGATATATCAACAGAAAAATACTATGAGTTTTTAGGTAAATGCATTGAAACTATAAATAAAAAACCAGAAAAATTTAATAATATATTAAGTATAACAATTGATAATTATCCAAATATAAAGACTTATTTTGAAGCAATGCACCAGGAAAAAAAGCTCAAATATAAAAGAATATCACGACAGCTTCAAAAATTTATTGAAGTTTAAAAATCAGAACTGCCATATTATATTTATACATCTCTTATTGATAAAACTGACAATTTCTCAAAAAAAGATAGTTATGTCCATATTGGAAAGATTGCTCAAACGCCAAATATCAAAGCTCAATACCAGACTTACTACCCGGACCTCTACAAATTTTTTGAATATACAGATAAAAACCAAAATATCAATCCTTTAAGATTGATAGAAGAAGAAAAAAGGTTAGTAGAGGAACTAAGAATAGCATTTTCAAAAGATATATCCGAGCTGGAAGTGTCCTTCCTGGCAGATTTTTATAGTTATTTCAAAGACTATTTATTAAACACATTATCTATAGATGATTATAAATATTTCATCCTTAAATTTGATAAGTTCAAATCAGTCTGGAATAAATATGCATTTAACAGCAGTATTGATGAATTAGCAGAAGATTTTAATTTGTTAAATGAATACTATGAATCAAATTGTAAAAGAAATTATTCATTCCTGAAAAACATCCCGGAAATATCCCAAAATATTCATTTTCAAGAGATTCCTGAAAATAAAAATAATAACATATCTACTCAACCACAAATGTCATTGCAAGGAGCATCCACGACGAAGCAATCTTCAATGTCATTGCGAGGAGCTTCAGCGACGAAGCAATCTCAACCTTTAAATACTAACTTTTCAAACCTGAACAAAACACTTTCTGAAGTATTAAAAAATTCAAAAATCGTAGTAATAGTTACCGGTGGATTTCATTCCGAAGGTCTAAAAAGCTTATTGCAGGATAAAAAAATATCATACCTTACTATTACCCCGAATGTAATTCAAGATACAAGTATATCAAACAGTATATATTCAACATTGGCAAAAAAGCAAGCCAAACTATTTGGCTCTCAAGCTCTTGCTTTAGCATTAGGTTCCACGGATGCAAAAGTCATTTCAGTTACAAAAGAAAAAATAACTTTAGAAATTGATGGAGAAATCATAACATTGTTAAGAAACCAGGTAAAAAATAAATTTACACTTTCCCAGAAACTACAAAAAACTATAAATATTGCAAATAAAACATTGGATAAAACCGCGATAGAATTAGCAGTGAATGACGCTCTAACTATTACTGAAAAGATACTATCGTTTACAAATCCTTTAATGACCAGCGAATTAATATATCAGTTGGTTAAACTTTTCTCTCACTGGTCAAGTTCAAAAGGCATTTTTGGAGGTACTGGATTAATCTGGTCAATTGCAAGTGATCCAAAAGTGCAAGAAGTTATTACTAAAAGAGAAAATATATCTGTAGAGGAGTTAAATCAGCTCTCAGATTATTTCCAGGAAGTAATTAAAACTCATGCATTAAATCAGGAAAGGATTAATGAGATTTCAAAAAAAAGTGCTCTTATCGCTGCCATTATTAATGTACCTGGAATGCAGGCTTTCATTAATTCATTAGCTACTTTAAAGGAAAAGGCAGACACCTATGAAGGTCTTGCAAGATTTAATCTACAGAATTCTGATAAAACAAAGCTTCGGTTAACATCCACAGAGGAGTTGATAGAGGACTCTCGTAAAGGTCAAGCTGTCGGACTTGCCGGTTGGTTTGTTAAAAATTTTGGTGAGATTGGAGCTTCAATTGTCGAAGAACTTGGAATAGAAACGCATAATAAAAACATAAGACAAGTGTCTCGCCTGTCTGATTCCAACAATAAAAAAGGACCATTAAAAGTATTTATACAAGGCAGATTACTACCTGTCATGAGTTTTGCTGTATCTTTTGTGTTAACTCATTATTTCGGTTTTGATGCAAGACTTTTGATACCATTAGCAATAGTCATAGCCGGCTGGATAAAAGGCCAGTCGATGTTTGTAAAAGGTCACAGAAATATTACTATTAAACAAACTATTACGAGAACTATTGGAACGATAATTCTAAACGCAGTATCCATATCTTCAGCATTTTTATTAATAAACACATTTATCCCTCCTGATTTCAATCTTGTCTCATGCATTATAGGTACAGTAGCTATATTAATAGGTACAATAGCCGGTGTTATTACTCACACTATTTGGAACCTTATTATGCCTGAAAACGTCCGTCTTATTATTAAAAAAGCCGAAGAATTTGCATTTAAGCCAGAAAAAAAACGAAACTTATCTAAAATTTCTCCTGAACAAAAAAAATTGAATGATGAAGTTTTTGAGAAGCTTGGATTTCATGATAAAGCAGGTAAAGATAAGTATACACAATTCCAGAAATTTACTAATGCACTGGAATTTTTTGACCGATGGCTTCCTGAAAATTTTCTTAATGCAGCACAACATATATTTTCAATGCGCACAAGCGAACGGTTTTCAAAAGCTGTTTTATCGATAACCGATATATTACGCGACAAAAAAATAGAGAACCCGTTTATTCAGGCGACACTTTTTGTATTTTACCAATATTATTTTGATTTGTGCGGTATAACTAATATTGAAGACATCTACTTTAATAATGGATATTTTAAAGATTTAATTCAAACCCATAGATTAGATCCTAAAGTATTAAAGATCCTGTTGAATGTTGATAATATTAAGCTGGATTTTGAAATTGAACAACTAATAGCACGCGCTCTGGCAACAAACGAGCCTGTACTGTTTGAAGAGCAACCAGGTAGTGACCTTCAATTTATGAGAGCTCTCAAAAGTGTAACGGGAAAGATAAATGCCAAAGTAGATATTATGTGGGCACACCCATTTACTGACGAAAGCCAGATAATAGGCCATAAAGTTCAAAAGAAAGGTGAAAAAAAACTTGTTTTAGGTTATGGCGAACTTATGTGGACAATTATTGAAGCTCAAAATGAAATTGAAAAGGCAAAATTAGAAAATCGTCCACCAAGAAAACACATTCTTCTTATAAAAAACGTTGAAGCTATAGACAGTGAAGTACGTTCGCAACTGCAGGAACTTTTGAGGGTTCGCGAAACTAATCATCGTGACTTTGGTCTTGTAAAACTTCCTGACAATTTTCAAATCATGTTTACAAAAGCTTCCAGTGCAAATCTTGAAGATGACTCATTCTATGATCGAGTTATCTCTAAAACAGTGTCTCCCCAGGATTATCCTGGCCCTCATCCACTAGAAATACCTTTTTTTATCGAGGTCAATGAAACAAATTTTACAAATTATATACACTTGGAAGCTAAAGACAATAAATTATTTCTTGTAATTGATAAATATGGAATTTCACCTTTACGGATACCGTTATCAAAGAGCAAATTTAAAGGTATTGATGTCAGATTATCAGGTGAAGAACTAGTTTATGAAATATATAATCGCACAGGCCTTGTAATAGATTTTGATACCATATGCATGCTGTGCGCGATGCAATTTGCAGTTAATGATAAAATGACAGTCCTGCGTATAGAAGGTCCTACAGGTGTAGGGAAAACTTATACAGCTTCAAAATTTGCTGCACTTCGTGGTAGTTCATTTGTCAGCCAACCAACAAGCGAAGGTTCTCATCTCTCAGATCTAATAGGAGGTTTTGAACAGGATGAAGATGGCAACCTGCGTTTCAACGGTGAAACTTCTGTCAAAGAACAGCTTGAGAAAGGTGGGGTGGTAGCATTAAGTGAACTCAATACACTTTTGGACACTAATGAAAAAGCAAGCATTGCCTGGTGGTTGGTTCAAATAGCAGAAGCTGAGCCTGATAAAGACGGTTATAAAACTATATATCTTACAGAAGTACCTACAGAAAAAGGAAAAGAGCGTTACTCAATTCGCATTCATCCAGAATCTCTTATAGTTGTGGATACAAACCCGGAAGGCGATTATACACAACGCGGGGCGTTCCCGGATATTTTCAAGAAATATGTCCAGCGTCTTACTGTCAGCCCATTTATCAGTGGCAAGAAAGAGAAGGAAAATTCAGAAAAAACGAAATTAAAACGCTACACTGAATTGTTCTTGCGAAATGATATTGTTATTGATAGCAAAATTAAAGCAAAAGGCATAGCAGACAAAGATTTGTGTAAAGAACTTTCCGACCAGATTTCTAATATATACTGGAGTGTGGTATCTGAATATATAAACGGTAAATTTGGAACTGGTGAAACCAGTATATTTTCTGCACGTGAACTTAAACGTATATGCGAAGATGTATTATATGAACTTGAAAAAGGTGTTGATAAAGACAAAGCTCTTTTACAAGCTATTCGGAACCATCTTATTTACTGCTGGCCGAATGATAGTGACAGAAACGTAGTAGCAACTCTACATTTAGACAAAATGCTGCCACAACCCAAATCAGACAAATCTTTCTTAAACCAATCGCTGGCTAACAAGAAGCTGTCAGATATTATCGATATAAACAGTGAGATCAGCCTGGGGGATATCCGAAATAAAATAGCTTTATTAAAAGGTTTAAATAATAAGTTAATAAACACCATAGGTTTAGACGAATTTATATCAGACCAAGTATTGAACAAAAAGAGGCCGGTAAATATCCGTATTTCACCTGAAACAAACCTCCATGCAGAACTTGAATCTTTTAGAGCAAACCATCCGGATGTTAAGATGAAAATTATACCATGCACAGCTCAAACAGATAGATTTATATTAGAAGGTGGAAAAGTTCCAACTCCTGATGGCAAGAGTACGAAGTTTGAAGATGGGATATTAGGTCGCCTGTCAAAAGAAGCTAAAAATAATCCGGGCAAGCAGTTTATATATTTTATGGAAAATGCACATAATTTGAGGGCTGAAGAAGCAGTCTCATTAAATGAAGTCCAGCAGACACGAACTTATCATCCGCGTGGCAGAAAAGAGGAGATTCAGCTTCCAGGTAATGCACATTTTATAATTGTTACACGCAAAGCTTTACCCTGGTCACCGGCAGAACAATCGCGATATACCACTATTGCTTATAAGCAGGATTTCAATAAATATGGCAACCAACTAATTAAAAAAGTTTTATTTCCTGTACTCTCAGAAAAACGAAATTTTCCGAAAGAACTATTTACATATCTTGAAAATATGATATTTAAAGCTTATTCTGATTTTGAAAAAGACATCTCTGATAGTCAGAAATATAATGTACGTTTATCAAATAGAAAGTTTGAACGCTACATAAATTCAATAAAAAAGCATATTGAAAATATTCCTGAAGGTAAACTGGATCATAAAACAATTTATACCATTGCAGAAGAATTGTTTAATGATATTTTTTTAGAAGGTTTAAATCCCGAGTCACAGAAAAATAAATATTGGGAACTGAAAGAAAAATTTATTCAAGCACATAGCTGGAAGGAAATATCCGGACAGCAAGTTAGTGATAATCCCGAAGCCCAGCTTGCGAAAGCAGAGGTTGATTTTCTTAATGCATCAAATGCTAAGGATATTGCAGAAAAAGAAAAAGCTATTGAAAAAATAAACAAAGTTTTATCAGAAAATTCTGATAGCTGGAATTGGGAAACGATGGAAAAAGAAAATCTAAAAACTGGTGATGTAGGTAAAGGTATGATACCTTCAATGATTATGGAATCAACTCAAGATATGAAAATAAGAGCAAATGGTAATATTATTGTAAGAAGAGATGAGCAAGGAATAGCCTATATTATAATCCGTAATACAAATGGGACCTGGCAAGAAGAAAAAGAGCTTGGTGATGCATATAATGGAATTGAAATAAGTGCTGACGGTAGTGTTGTTGTATTAGTAGATAAGAATAGTATAGCCCACATAATATACCAGGTTGAAAATAAAATCTGGCAAAAGGAAGAGTTTGGTGATGCATATAAAAAAATTATCTTGAGTGAAGATGGTAATTTGGTTATAAGAGTAAATAGATTTGGAAAAACATACATGAAAAGTTGTATTGACAAAAAAGAATGGCAAGAAGAGAAACAAATTGGAGATGCTTCCAATGGATTTGCAAGGAGTCAAGATGGTAAAGTTATTGTAAGAATAGATATTAATGGAATAGGTTACATGATACATTGTGATGATCAAAATAACTGGCAAAAAGAAGAAGAGATTGGTGAAGCATATCAAACTTATATAAGTAACGATAACAGAGTTATTGTAAGAATAGATTTAGATAGAATAGTTCACTTGAGATATCGTAATGATCAAAATAACTGGCAAGAAGAGAAACAAATTGGAGATGCTTCCAATGGATTTGAAATGAGTGAAAATGGTAAAGTTATTGTAAGAATAGATACTAACGGAATAGGTTACATGATACATTGTGATAATCAAAATAACTGGCAAGAGAAAAAAATTGGAGATGCTTACTATGGATTTGAAATGAGTGAAAATGGTAAAGTTATTGTAAGAATAGATACTAACAGAATAGGTTACATGATACATTGTGATAATCAAAATAACTGGCAAGAGAAAAAAATTGGAGATGCTTACTATGGAATTAAAATTAGTCAAGATGGTAAATTTATTGCAAGAATGGATACTAAAGAGAAAATCTACGTGATACATGGTGATAATCAAAATAACTGGCAAGAAGAGAAAGAGCTTGTTGATTTTTCTTTAGATTTGCTTCAATCTATGAAAATTAATGTAAGTGCAAACAATAATGTTGTTGTATGGAGAGATGGGAGA
>JBDRNO010000049.1:0-4795 GCA_043811005.1 Bacteroidota bacterium
GTTGTAATGGCTTATGTGATGGTATTGCGTATTCAGTTCCTTCAGGAGGCACTCCACCTTTTGCCTATCTGTGGAATGACCAATTAGCAACTACCACTAATGTTGCTAATGGATTATGTGCCGGAACATACACCGTTTTCATCACGGATGCCAATGGGTGCAATGCAGCAGGGACTATATCAGTTGAAGAGCCTTTGGCAATGGTTTTAACTGAATCCCATAGTGATGCTAATTGTGGAAAGGCAGATGGTATAGCCACGATCAGCGTTTCAGGTGGTACCGGACCATACATATACCTATGGATCCCGGGAAATCAGACTACTGCATTCATAAGTAATGTTCTGGCAGGAACATACATTGTTACAGTAACAGATGTGAACGGTTGCGCAGAAGACACCTCGGTCACTATCGCTAATATATCCGGTCCAACCGCTACTATTATCAATAGCGGTAGTGTAAGCTGTTATGACGGAAATGATGGTCTTGCAACAGTTAGTGTTTCCGGTGGCACTTTCCCATACACATACCAATGGGATGATTTTCCGTTATTTCAGACAACACCCATTGCCGCTAACTTACCTGCTGGCACATACACTGTTACTATAAGGGACGTTAATGACTGTGTTGCATCTGCTTCAGTTACCATATATGAACCGGCTCCTATTTTATTTAACCCTTCTTCCACAAATCCTGCCTGTTTTGGTTCCTGTGATGGATCGGTTGGTGTTACTGTTGCCGGTGGCATACCTCCATATACTTATCTCTGGAATGATCCGGCTGCTCAAACTACAGCCACCGTTACAGGCCTTTGTGCCGGAATATACAATGTGGTTATCACTGATGCCAATGGTTGCATTATTATAGGAAACTTTGCAATCATCAATCCCGCACCTATGACCGCCTTTATTACAACTACTGATGTTTCTTGTTTTGGTTCATGTGATGGAACTGCAACAGCAAATTCGGTTAATGGTACAGCGCCATTTACATATCAATGGAATGACGGGCAAACTACAATTACTGCAAGCAATCTATGTGCAGGTACTTATAATGTAATTCTTACCGATGCAAATGGATGTCCCGCAACTGCTGCAGCTACAGTCGGTACTCCTCCACTCTTGACCGTCTCCATTTCCTCCAGCGGGAATATTAACTGCAATGGAAACTGTATTGGTTTTGCACAATCTTTAGTCACAGGCGGTACGCCACCATACACCTATCTGTGGAGTGATGGACAAACAAATGCCCAGGCAATAAACTTATGTGCCGGCATATATATTCTTACTGTTACCGATAGTAATGGTTGTACAGCAAATGTGTCTGTCACTATTTCTCAACCACAAGGATTGGTTGTTAATATTACATCGAATAATGTAAGCTGTTATAGTGCATGTGACGGAAACGCTACGGCAAGCATTTCAGGTGGAATGCCTCCATATACATACCAGTGGAGTGATCCGTCTTTTCAAACCTCTCCCATTGCAGATAGCTTATGTAATGGCAATTATACGGTTATTATCACCGATGCCAACGGGTGTATTGAAACTGCAACAATTATTATTACCCAACCACAGATATTAGGTCTGTCTGAAACTGTAACACCTTCAACATGTGGTTTTAACAATGGCGGAGCATGCGTAAATGTTATTGGCGGGGTTGCTCCTTATGTCATTACATGGGATGACCCATTCACAACAGTTGGCGCATGTATTTTTAATGCTTATGCAGATGTATATAACCCAATTGTGTACGATGCCAATGGCTGTTCTTATACAATGCCTGTTATTATCAATGATATTACCGGACCTGTTATTGACAGTATTTCTATTAATGACGTTACCTGTTCAGGAGATGCCAATGGAACTGCTGAAGTTTTTGCATCAGGGGTGGCTCCCCCGTTGACATATATTTGGGAGGATAATAGTGGTAGTATGGTTGATAGTGGTGCGACATTTATTTCAGGTTTATCGGGAGGCATATATACCGTTACTGTTACAGATGCTAATGGCTGCATTACTTCTGACTTTACAACAATAAATGAACCAACGCTATTAGCAAGTGCTATAATATCATCAACCTATGCAAGCTGTAATGGTATTTGTGATGGTACTGCTGAAGTTATGGTTGGTGGAGGAGTATCTCCTTACACTTATCTCTGGACTGCCGGACAAACCACTTCAACAGCAACAGGATTATGCAGTGGGACACACAACGTGATCATTACAGATTTAGACAGCTGTTTAACAATAAACACAGTTGTTATCTCCGAACCGGATCCTATTATAATAAGTGATTCTGTGATAAATGTGAGCTGTAATGGAGATGCTGATGGAGCAATTTACTTAAATGTGGAAGGAGGAACACCATTTTATTCATATAACTGGGCTCCCCCTGGTACCGGAAATTCAGCAATAGTAACCAACCTTACTGCAGGACCATATATTGTTACTGTTTCTGATATGAACGGGTGTGCCTTAACTGATTCGATCCAGGTTAACGAACCTGCACCACTATCTGCTACGGATATCAGTTATGCTTCTACTTGCGGATATAATAATGGTACTGCTGTTATCATACCTTCCGGAGGCACACTACCTTACTCTTACCTGTGGGATGATCCGTTAACTACTACTAATGATACTGTTACAGATCTATTTCCAAGAGACCCATATTATGTTATTCTAATTGATGCAAATGGATGCAGTTTAACTTATCCTGTTACTGTAGATGACATTCCAGGCCCTGTAATTTCCGTTACCCCCACCCCACTTATTTGTAATGGAGATTACTCAGGAACCGCTACGGTAACGGTATACGGATCTACAGCCCCATATACCTATCTTTGGGATGACCCGTTATCACAGACAAATTCTACTGCTACCAGCCTTGCATCCGGAGCAATATCCATCACCGTTACCGATACAAATGGTTGTTTTGACATTGAGTTTACAGTAGTTACACAACCGAATTTTCTTGAAGTGATAACAATTGGAGATACTACTATATGTTATAGTGACACCAAAACCGAAATCTTTGCTACAGGCAGCGGAGGAACTCCTCCATATACTTTTGTATGGGATAATGGTTTAGATAGTATACAATCACATTTTGTATCTCCGGATTCTACTACAATTTATAAGGTTTATGTAGTTGATGCCAATGGTTGTTGGTCTTCCCCTCAATTTATCACAATAACCGTAAAACCTCCTTTAGAGGTTACCACTTCTGACATTTCAATATGTAATGGTGATACTATTGATATAATTGCAACTGCAAGTGGAGGAGATGGAGGACCATACACTTATTTCTGGTTGAATGGCGGACCAACTGATACTATTGGCATCATACCCAATCTGCTATTAACAGATGATACCACATTTACGGTTATCGTTAGTGATGGTTGCTCGCATAATGACTCGGCTTCCATTGCCGTTACGGTCAACCCTGTCCCCACAGCTGATTTCTCGTTTTCCGGAGGGGGTTGTGAACCGGCTGTATTTATATCTTTTATCAGTGATACAAGCGGAATATTAATTGTTGAGTGGTTATGGGATTTCGGAGATGGGGAATTTTCAGATGAACCCTATTCAACATCACATACCTATACTATTGCAGGTATTTACGATGTTGCCTTAACGGTAACTTCTGATAAGGGCTGTTCTTCAACAATAGTAAAACCTGATAAAATAATAGCATACGTAAAGCCAACAGCTGAATTTGTTATGATGCAAAATGGTATTGTTCTTACATCACCGGCTGTGACATCAATCCTGAGTCCCACAGTTAATTTTATTGATGCTTCTTCAAGTAATGTGGTTTCATGGGAGTGGAATTTCGGTGACCCTGAAACCGGTATGAACAATTACGACACCATTCAAAACCCATCACATACTTACAGTGAAGCCGGTACATATATCATTACTTTGAATGTTGAAACAGGTAGTGAATGCACTAATACAATTACAGATACAATAACTTTTATTGATGAGTACACATTATTTGTACCAAATGCTTTTACCCCGGATGAGGATAACAGTTTTCGAAATGAATATTTCCGTCCTGTTGGGTTGGGTATTGATAATGAAAATTTTGAAATATATATTTATGACAGGTGGGGTGATATGATCTATGAATATACCGGCAGTTACGATGGATGGCTTGGCTGGGACGGCAAAGCTAATAATGGAAAGAATGCCGTTCAACAGGATGTGTATGTATGGCTGATCAAAACTGTGGATACTAATGGAGAAGAACATGAATATATTGGGCATGTTACGCTGATACGCTGAAGATAAAGGGTAAACGCTGATACGATAAATTGCGGATTGTTTGACTGTTTGGTTGCTGTTCATTGTCAACTCGTTGCTGGTTGCTGGGAAACAAGCGATAGGATAGCTCGAAGCGATCCTATCGATACTCTCCGAATTATTACCATACCCCGAATGATAATATTGTAATTCTGAACCACGCCATCTGTAAGCATGTGGGTAAGGTAAGGCATGGCGGGTGAAGAATCTCCCGGCTAATAGCGCCTGCCTGTTAAAAAAGCATTCTGCCTGGGACAGTGGTAACATCCGGGAGATCCCTCGCTGGCGCTCGGTATGACAATTTTTTTTAAGGAGGTTAGAAAATTATTAAACCCAAAATTTTTCGTAAATTCGTAAGTTTTAAAAAAATCATGAAAAATCTAATATCCATAACAATACTATGCCATATTTTCTGCATTTACGCTATTGCCGACCATACAAAAACCGATAGTCTTCTGAATGAACTTAACAATGCAAAAGAAGATTCT
>JBDRNO010000050.1:0-16371 GCA_043811005.1 Bacteroidota bacterium
TTCAGCAATCAACCTTGTAGAGGGAACATACACTATAACTGTTTCTGACTCTTGTGGATCAGACGTATCTGAATCAGTTGTTGTAAACGGCCCTGGTACAATGAGCGTTGTGTTCACATGGACCGATGTAAGCTGCAACGGGTTCAGTGACGGTACCATTGATCTCTCCGTCTCAAACGCAACTCCACCACTCACTTATCTTTGGTCAACCGGAGATTCTATTGAAGATATCTCAGGTTTATCCGTTGGAACATATACAGTAACAGTTACAGATTCCTGCGGAACTGTTATTACTGATAGCGTTGTAATTAATGAACCTGCATTATTGACCACCAGCATTTCGGGAACCGATGTTAACTGTAACGGTGCAGGTGACGGAACTGCTACTGTTACTCCTTCAGGCGGCACATCTCCATATTATTATTTATGGAATAATAACCAGGCAAATTCAACAATTATAGGACTGTTCCCGGGCAATTATACAGTAAATGTTACCGATTTTAATAATTGCTTATCTTCTGATATCATAACCATCAATGAGCCGCCTGCTCTTATCTTGAGCATGTTAAAAACCGATGCTACCTGCGGCAATGCTGACGGTTCGGCTACGCTCACCGCAAGCGGGGGAACCACCCCTTATGCTTACTTATGGTCAAATGGTAATACCGGTACAACAATAACCGGTCTGGCAGATGGGATTTATTCGGTTACAGTCACAGATACTAATAGCTGTACGGCTTCTGACAGCACGGCAATAATTATTGTAGCTCCGCCCCAGCCAATATGTATTGTTACTGTTGATACCACTTCAACAAAAAATATAGTAGTATGGACAAAACCAGTAGTTACAGGTATTGACAGCTTCAGGGTTTACAGGGAAATAGCAGGCCTTGGCTATGCTCATATAGGAAGCGTTCTGTATGATTCATTGAGCGAATTTGTAGATACCACCAATAACATTAATCCTCAAATTACATCATACAGGTATAAGATATCTGTTATTGATTCCTGTGGTAATGAAAGCGTACTGAGTGATCACCATGAGACCGTACATCTAATTACCATTTTGGATACAAACAAAGTGGATTTGACGTGGGACAATTACGAAGGATTCGGCTTTAGTTATTACAGGATATTAATCGACAGCACCGGAACAGGTAGTTTTACGGCAATAGATTCAGTTACCAGTTCCAATACTACTTATACTGATATTGATCCGCCATTGGGCGATATTACTTATGTTATAGAAGTAGTGCATGCAACCGGATGTGAGGCAACCATAAAAGGCAAGAACTACAATTCATCCAAGTCCAATACAAGTTCAATTTCTACAACCTTTCCCCTGTCAGCTACTGTTACAACCACGGATGCCACCCATGGTAATTGTGACGGTACCGCTACGGTCACTATAAACGGAGGCATTCCTCCATACACTTACCAGTGGGATGATCCTGATAGCCAGAACACCCAATCAGCAACCGGGTTGTGCCAGGGAGCTTATAATGTAACCATAACGGATGCATTGAGCGATGCTACGGCTGCTTCTGGAACCGTGAATGAGTTAGGCGGAGCGCTGACAGTTTCGGCAGTAGCTATCGATGCCAGCCAGGGTAGCTGTAACGGTATTGCAACGGCAATAGTTAGCGGAGGGACTACACCATATACATACCAATGGAATGACCCTTACAGCCAGGTAACACAGATGGCTGCCGGGCTTTGTCCGGGAACCTACAATGTTATTGTTACCGATGGAAATGGAAATACTGAAACTGCTTCGGCTACTGTTGATGAGATAACAGGCATAGAAACTCAGACAGGGTTTGAACCCCTGTCAGAGTTAATGGTTTATCCAAATCCAAACAGAGGAATATTCAATTTAAAGATATATCTGGAAGAAAAAGAGGATATAAATATTAAGATATTTGATATGCAGGGGCAGCTTATATGGAAGAAAGACTTCCGAAGTTTTGAAAACTTTGAAAGTCTTGTAATAGATTTGTCGGATTATAGTGGAGGCATTTACCATTTGCAAATAGTATACGGTAATGGTATTATCAATAAGAAAGTAATTATAGAATAATATTTTATAATATTGGCGAATAGAAAACCCTGTATTAAAATTTGATATACATGGATTTTGTGTTGGCAATTTTATTATTTTTACTTTAACAAACAAAAAACCATGAAGAAACTCCTCATTTCAACGGTCTTATTATATGCTGTTTTGAACAATTACTCTACAGCACAGGTAATACAATTAACAAACAATAGCACCATAGATCAAAAACCAAGAGTTTCTGGAAACTATATTATATGGCAGGGATCAGATGGAAGTGACAATGAAATTTACCTGTACGATATAATAAATGACACTACTATTCAATTAACAAATAACGCCCTTGGTGAAAACGACCCTGAAATTTCAGGTAATAAAGCAGTATGGTGGGCATCTGTTGGAGGCAACTACGAAATATTTTATTATGATGGCGCCAGCGTTACACAGGTAACCAATAATTCTGTTAACGATTGGTATCCCAGGATTTCCGGAAACAACGCTGTATGGTATAGTAATGCAGACGGTGATTATGAAATCTATCTATATGATGGCGCCACAACCACTCAAATAACCAATAATACTACACTTGACGAAGCGCCTATTGTTTCCGGAAATTATATTGCATGGAAGGGAGATAGCGCGGGCACTCCCGCTGTAATGCTTCATGATTTAACAATACCGCAAACAGACCAGATCAGTTTCGCATCCTTTAGTATAATGGGTCCCCAAGACATATCGGGTAACCAGGTAATTTGGGTCGATGGTTACCAGGGTTGGGAGGTCAGATATTTTAATGGAACCGGCACATCAAATTTATCTAACTCCTTTAATATCGTGGATAGTGATCCCCGCATCTCAGGAAACAACATTGTATGGTGGGATGATAGTGGCAACAGGGTTTGGCTATATGACGGAGCAACTTCTACTATTCTCGCTTACAATGCCTTTTCTCCTGAAGTTTCCGGCAACAATGTAATATGGCTGCAGTGGGATGGAAATGACAATGAACTTTTCCTGCTCACAGGTGACACAACTGTCCAGCTTACTGATGACAGCTATAATATGTCCGGAGGTTCTTATGCACCGCGAATTTCCGGCAATGTGGTGGTTTGGGGCGTTTCTGACGGCAGCGATAACGAGATATTCATGTATATTATTCCGTCTGCCTCCTTTTCTGCCGACGATACTACGGTTTGTGCAGGAGATAGTATTGTTTTTACCAACACAAGCATGGATGCAACATCATATATATGGAAGGAAAACGGGATAACTTTCAGTACAGAGACAAATGTTACGAGAGTATTTTCCACTCCAGGCATCTTTACGATAAGCTTAATTGCCCTTGATACTTTTTTAACGGACACTTTTGAGATAGATATTACTGTCTTTCCCACACCATCACTTTCTACAACAGTAAATGATGTAAGCTGTAATGGCGGTGAAGATGGTGAAGCAACGGGAACACCTTCCGGAGGAACTCCATCCTACAATTACACCTGGTACGACAGTACTATGGTTTCCCTCGGACAACCATTTGCTACTGCGTATGATTTATCTGCCGGAACATATATTATTGAGGTAAGTGATGCAAACATCTGTTTTGCTTATGATACTGCCCTTGTCAGCGAACCGCAGGCATTGACAACAAGTTTAACAGGAGTAAATGCTACATGTAACGGGAGTAGTGACGGGTCTGCTGATCTTACTGTTTCAGGAGGGACTCCTCCTTATTCATATAATTGGTCAACGGGTGATACTGCCCAGGATATATCGGGATTACCAGCAGGAGTGGATTCGGTTGTGGTAACTGATGCCAATGGTTGTATTATAGATGATGGAATAGCTATCACTGAGCCACCGGTTGTTTCTAGCTCATTCATAAACACTGATGTAAGTTGTTATGGGGGTAACGATGCATCTGTTGACCTGACGGTTTCCCCAGGCACTCCACCATATTTGTTTAGCTGGTCAAACGGGGATACATTGGAAGATCCCGACAGCCTGACCGCAGGCATATATTCTGTTGTTATAACAGATTCTGCCGGTTGCATGGGATATGATACTGTTAACATCAGCGAACCTGCTGCTCTGACAATTGACACTATTGCCAAAACTGATGTCAACTGTAAAGGAGGCAGTACGGGTTCTGCTACTGCTAACGTCTCAGGCGGCACCGGCTCATATACTTATTCATGGAACACAAGCCCTCCCCAAACCCTTGCTAACGCAACCGGGATGGCTGCCGGGATATATATTTTAACTGTGACTGATGCGAATGCATGTATTACGGCAGATTCTGTTACGATAAATGAACCGGCAACATTAACAACCTATACCACTCAAACAAACATAAGCTGTAACGGGTTAGATGACGGCACTGCAACCGTAACGCCAACCGGGGGAACCACACCTTATAATTACTTATGGAATCCTTCTGCACAAACGGATTCCACAGCCACCGGGTTGAGCCCCGGCATTTATACTATTGATGTGACCGATGCCAATGGATGCCAGACCACTCCTAACGTTACTATCACGGAACCGTCACCGTTAACTTCAGTGACAAGCTGGACAAATGCCACATGCGGCAACTCAGACGGAATTGCTACGGTTAATGCAGCCGGTGGAACCATACCTTATACGTATACCTGGTCAAGCGGAAGTACTGATCCAACAGCTACCGGACTAACAGCGGGTAATTATACTGTTACTATCACTGATAATAACGGCTGTTCATCCCTGGATAGTGTTATTATTGATATTACAGCACCAACTCAGCAGATCTGTATAGTGACAGTTGACAGCACATCAACAAAGAATATCGTGGTTTGGGAAAAACCGGTAACCACGGGTATTGACAGCTTCAGAATATACAGAGAAATTCCAGGCCCGGGTTATGTGCATATCGGGAGTGTGCCTTATGATTCCTTGAGTGAATTTATAGATACAACCAATGGAATAAATCCACAAATCACTTCTTACAGGTATAAGTTAACAGTTGTGGATTCATGTGGCAATGAAAGCGATACAAGCGATTACCATGAAACAATACATCTCACTCCGCCTACTGAAACCGGGGGAGATGTTACTTTAATCTGGGATAATTATGAGGGCTTTGGGTTTAATTATTACAGAATATTAAGAGACAGCCTGGGAACCGGAAATTTTGAAGCAATTGATTCCGTCACCAATTCCAATTTTACTTATACAGACATAAATGCACCTGTTGGTGTTCTGAATTATGTTATAGAAATAGTTCACGTAACGGGGTGTATGTCAACCATAAAAGGCAAGAACTACAATTCATCCAAGTCCAATACAACATCAATTGCTACAGAGTCTGCACCTGTGGCAAGTTTTACAGCAAACACAACCAGTATTGCAGCCGGTGGCAGTGTTAATTTCACGGATCTCTCAACTAATAGCCCAACTTCCTGGTCATGGACATTTACCGGAGGAATACCATCAAGTTCAACAGTACAAAATCCCACTAATATCGTTTATAACGATACCGGGTGTTATGAGGTGAAATTGGTAGCAACAAATATTATTGGCTCGGATTCATTAACAGAGACATGTTATATTGATGTCAGCTCACCCGTATCAGCACCAGTGGCAGGTTTTACTGCAGATACAACCAGTATTTTACCCGGTGGCAGCGTTAATTTCACGGATCTCTCAACTAATAATCCAACATCGTGGTCATGGACATTCACAGGAGGGAGTCCATCAAGCTCAACTTTGCAGAATCCCACTAATATCGTATATAACGATACAGGGTGTTATGAGGTAAAACTGGTAGCAACAAATATTATTGGCTCGGATTCATTAACAGAGACTTGTTATATTGATGTCAGCCCACCCGGATCAGCACCAGTAGCCGATTTCACTGCAGACACAACTAGTATTTTAGCCGGTGGCAGCGTTAATTTCACGGATCTCTCAACCAATAATCCAACATCATGGTCATGGACGTTTACAGGAGGAACACCATCGAGTTCAACGGTGCAAAATCCCTCTAATATCGTTTATAACAATACAGGGTGTTATGAGGTAAAATTGGCAGCAACAAATATTATTGGCTCGGATTCATTAACAGAGACTTGTTATATTGATGTCAGCCCGGTAGGGATGGATGAGTTGCAGGTTTCGTGTTTGAAGTTTAAAGTTTATCCTAATCCGAATAAAGGAGTGTTCAACTTAGCTCTGTATTTGGAAGAAAAAGAAAATATAAAGATTGAAATATTTGATATGCAAGGTCAGTTGATCTGTTCTGAGCGAACTGGGAGGATATCCGGCTTTTTCAATAAAGAGATAAACATTTCGGGTTATCGTGGAAGTATTTATCATCTGCAAGTAATAACTAAAGAAGGGGTAATCAACAAAAAAATAGTAATAGAATAGAAAAAAAATTCTCCTTTTTATAGCCCTGTCAGGGTTTGGAACCCTGACAGGGCTTTTCTTTTTAATTTTTTCTAATATTTTTGTATCTTTCCTGCGAAATCATATCTTTTAAAATTCTTTTTAATAAATTTGCGGAACTATGTCCCTTTTATTAATTTTTGCACATTAGAACGATCATTATGAAAATCAAACGCCTTTATTTTATTCTCCTGATAATCTTATTATCCCTTAACCTCCAAGCCGGTAACGACAACTATGGCATTGGTGCAAGGTCGGCAGGAATGGGAAATGCTTCTGTTACCATATCCGACCTGTGGTCAGTGCATCACAACCAGGCGGGTTTAGCCAGGTTAGAGAACATCTCTGCCGGAATTTATTACGAGAACAGGTTTGCTGTATCCGAATTAAGCCTTAAAGGCGTGGCAGTGGCAATACCTGTGCCGGGTGCCGCAGACGGGGTGTTTGGTGTCAGCATGTCATACTTTGGTTACTCTAAATATAACGACTGCAAGATCGGGCTGGCTTATGCCAAATCATTCGGAGATAAATTTTCAGCGGGTATCATGTTGGATTATTTATCCACACGTATAGGTGAAGATTATGGTAAAAAAATGAACGTTGCCGTTGAAATAGGTATACAGGCACAGCTTATCAAAAATTTAAGTGTAGGAGCACATATCTTTAATCCCACAAGGTCAAAAATAGCTGAATTTGAAATACAGGGAACACCAGAAGTTGAACGAATACCAACAATTATGAGATTCGGGCTTAACTACACTTTCTCCGACAAGGTTTTCGTGTCTTTGGAAACGGAAAAAGATATTGACTACAAGCCCGTTTTTAAAGCCGGATTGGAGTATCATATAATAAAAGAGCTTTTTTTAAGAACAGGTATCTCAACTAATCCCACATTTAACACTTTTGGCTTCGGTCTTAATTTAAAGCAATTCACATTTGATTTTGCTGTTTCTATTCATCAGGTTCTTGGATATACTCCGCATTTGTCTTTAGCATATAAATTGAAATAACAAGAATGAACAGATACTTTTTGCTTTTTACTTTTTACTTTTTATTTGTTCTCACTTACGCTCAAGACCCGGGACAAAGCGAAGCAGAGATAATTGAAAACACAATTGAAACAATAGCTGAGAACTTAGAAGACGAAGAAATTGACTATACCACCCTTTTTGATCAATTAACCGAACTCTACGAAAAACCTCTAAACCTTAACACTGCCTCAAAAGAACAGCTCGAACAGCTTTATATGCTGAATGAATTTCAAATTAATAACCTGTTGGAACACAGAGAGAACAATGGCAAACTTATGGCAATTTATGAACTGCAAACAGTTGATGGATTTGACGCTGATGCCATTTCAAAAATACTGCCTTTCGTAAAGATCAGCAGAGATGTTGATGTTCCCCATCTCTCTGCCAAAGAGATGCTACTGAACGGAAAGCATGAGCTCTTTATCCGCTATCAACGGGTGTTGGAGGAACAAAATGGATTCACACCCCCTGATACAAATAGTGACGGGACACTTACCAGCCGTTATAACGGCTCTCCGGATAAATTATATACCCGCTACCGGTTCAAGTACGGCACTAAGATCAGTTGGGGTTTCACGGCAGAAAAAGATGCGGGTGAGGAGTTGTTCAAAGGCAATCAGCAAAATGGCTTTGATTTTTACTCAGCTCACATTTCCGTGAAAGACATTGGCTTAATCAAAAGCCTTGCCATTGGCGATTATCACGCCCAGTTAGGTCAGGGGTTGACATTTTGGTCAGGCCTCGCTTATGGTAAATCGGCAGATGTAGTGAATATAAAAAAGAATGCACAAAATATCCGCCCATACACTTCTGTTGACGAGAATGTCTTTTTACGCGGTGTGGGGACAACGATCGGGATCAGGGACTTTGAACTAACCGCTTTTTTTTCCAGGAAAAAAGTTGATGCAAATTTTTCCGAAATAAATATTTTAGATACGATTTCCGATGAGGTCAGAACAGTTTCTTCTTTCCAGTTAACCGGATTTCATCGTACCGCTAATGAACTACTTGACAAGGATGCAATTGACGAAACCATTTACGGAACACATCTTGCCTGCAAAAAAAGAAGGATAAATGTCGGCTTAACGGCAGTTCATTCATCTTACAGCGCTGATATGCAAAGAGATTTTAAGCCCTATAATCAATTTGAATTCTCTGATCAAAATAATATCAATATCGGGGCAGATTACAATTTTATTTACCGGAATTTTAACCTTTTCGGTGAATTTTCGAGGAGCAAAAACGGGGGTATCGCTTATCTTAACGGCATGATAGTCAGCCTGGATCCTCGTTTGTCTTTCTCCCTGCTGCAGAGAAATTACCAGAGGGATTACCAGGCGCTGTTCAGCAATGCGCTCGGAGAGAACAGCAAAAACGCAAACGAAAAGGGATGCTTTTTTGGTATAACAGCCAAGCCAAGCAGAAAATGGACCATCTCTTCCTATTATGATATTTTCACTTTCCCCTGGCTGAAATACCTGGTTGATGCACCTTCACACGGGAATGAATTCCTCACACAAATAACATACACGCCATCTAAAAAGTTAGAAATGTACATCAGGTACAAGCAGGAAGAAAAACAAAAAAATACTCCCGGTGACTATGAAGAGATGATTGATCACTTAATTAAAACCGAAAAACAGTCGCTGAGATATAACATAAAATATGAAATTTCAGAATCTATCAAACTCCGCAACCGGATTGAGCTGTCTAAATATCAAATAGGTGATGAAGAGGCAGAAAATGGTTATCTTATATTTCAGGATGTGATGTACAAATCTCTGAAGAGCCCCATTTCTCTTACTTTCCGATACGCCCTGTTTGATACCGACACTTACGATTCCCGCATTTATGCTTATGAAAATGATATTTTGTATGCCTATTCCATCCCCGCCCATTATTTTAGGGGAACACGGATTCAATTAACGTTACGTTATCATATAATCCGGGGAATTGATATTTGGCTTAGATATTCCCAAACATATTATAACAACATGGATGTTATTAGTTCCGGTTTAAATGAAATTGATGGCAATACCAGATCTGAAGTAAAAGCACAGGTTAGGTTTAAACTTTAGCCCTAAAAGGTTCATTATTTATAATATGTTAAGGATGATTGAATGATTTTTTATAAGTAATCAACCAGTCATTCGCTCCGCTGTCATTCAATTGTCATTTGCTTCGCTTCGCTCAGCGTCATTCGATTTTTAATAACTATTGAATGACTACTGAATGACCATTGAATGACTATCGAATGACTAACGAATGACAATAAGTGGGTAAACCTTATAAGTATTTTTCCCATTGTCAACAATAGATTAATCCATTAATATTTGTAATTTTGAAAATCCTTGCATCAGCTAACATCAGTAATTAAATGGCAGATGTTATAAACCCATACAAAATAACCCCTCCAGCTATCCCTTCCGGAAGCATTTACTTGTTTAAAACCGACAGCGGGGTTGAATATGAAGTTCGTTTTGGCAGAAAACAAAATAATATACTGGAAGCTTCAATTGTCTTTGGTGTTCTGAACGAAGAATACGATCAGGAAGAAAAGGGTGAATATGTAGTTGTTAATAAGGGCGAAATATACCGGGTAATGACAACAATAGTAGAAGCCATCAAAATGTATATGAATGAACATCCAAGGATGATATCTTATGAATTTACAGGTGAATCCAAAAAAAAGGAAGAAGAAGAACATGTGGTTCTCACGACAAGGACAAAATTTTTTCTAAGATACATGGATAAAATATTCGGTATGGGATGGAAGCCCGTTTTAAAAGGGAATACGGTTATTGTTGTTAGGACTAAGTCGTAGGGGTTCAAAATTTTGAATCCCTACAATAACCCCAACAACAACAAACACAAAAACGCAACGAATTCAAAAAAATCATTCCTCGTTCGTAAGGTTCTATTGTTCGTGGGTTTAAAGAAACGTATTATTTCCGCCAAAGGCGAATCCACCTCAAGAGGAAAACAAAACACCGTTAAAAACTTTTTAAACAAACTTGAATCTTACTCCAATGAACCTCATAAAAAACCTCCTATTAGCATTTCTATTAATCCTTCCCTATCAATCCCTCTACCCCCAAAAAACTTTGCCGGTTGATACCAAACAAAACCCTGTATCTGCCAAAGAGGCAAAAAAGATAAAGCTAAAAAAGATCAACTTTCCAGGATTAAAGCTTCGCGAAACAGGTCAGCCTTCGATGAGCTTAGCCAAACCGCAGGCAGGTAAGAAAAAAGAAACCCAACTAAAAACCTATCCAAATGACCCGATCAATGTAAAGCAATATACACTCAAAAACGGGCTTACTGTTATGCTCAGTGAAAACCATGATGTGCCCCAGGTATTTGGAATGGTTGTGGTTAAAGCAGGAGGCAAGAATGATCCTGCCGATGCAACCGGCTTGGCTCATTATCTTGAACACATGCTGTTTAAGGGAACCACAACCATGGGAACGATCAATTATGAAAAGGAAAAACCATATTTGGATAAGATAAATGACCTTTATGAAGAACTGGGTAAAACATCTGATGAGAAAGAAAGAAAAAAAATACAAGAAAAGATCAATGATCAATCGTTATTAGCAGGAGAATATGCCATTGCAAACGAAATTGATAAACTGCTTTCAGTAATTGGAGGAACTGGGGTAAATGCTTTCACTACCGAAGAATATACCGGATACATGAACCGTTTTCCATCCAACCAAATAGACAAATGGCTTGAAATTTACAGCCATCGCTTTGAAAAACCCGTTTTTCGATTGTTTCAATCAGAATTAGAAACGGTTTATGAAGAGAAGAATATGGAAATGGATAATACCTTTTTTCAGCTATTTGAAACATTCCTGAAAAATTTCTACAAGAAACATCCTTATGGTCAGCAATCCATCATCGGCAAAACAGAGCATCTGAAAAACCCGCCATTGAAAAAAATGTACAGTTATTTCAACACATATTACGTGGCAAACAATATGGCATTATTTCTGTCCGGTGATTTTAATTCCGAAGAGATCATAAAGTTAATTGAAGAAAAGTTTGGTGACTGGCGAACGGGCAAAATCCCTGAGTATCCAAAATTTATTGAAAAATCCTTTAATGCCCGTGAACTTGTTGAGGTAAAAATGACACCTATTAAAATGGGTTTTATCGGATTCAGAGTTCCCGGAAATGGTCATGATGACAATGTAATATTGGAAGTGTGTAACAATATTTTATCCAACGAAGAAGCATGTGGAATGCTCGATAAACTTGTTATTGATAACAAGATAATGTTCGCTAGTCTCTTCCCATTCAATCTCAATGATTATGGATCAACGATCTTGCTTTTTGCTCCAAAGCTTATTGGTCAGTCGCTTGACAAAGCCGAAGAATTGATTCTGTCGAGAATTAAAATGGTTCAAAATGGTGAATTTGATAACAGATTTTTTGAAGCTGTAAAAAGAAACTTAATTGCAAAAATTGCATATAAATGGGAGAGCAACGGAGAGAGGGTTTACGAAATGGCTGATTGTTTCACACAAAACAGATCATGGGGAGAATATGTTAGCCTGGAAAATAAACTGAAGAAGGTGACAAAAGAAGATGTTATACGGGTTGCAAAACAATATTATGGCGACAATTATATCTGTATGACCTCAAAAATGGGTTTTCCAAAAAAGGATAAATTAACAAAGCCCGGTTTTAAGCCGGTAATCCCTAAAAACGAAGTCAAATCAGAATTTTACGAGAAATTCCAAAATATCCCTTCATCAAAACCAAACCCGAAATACGTTGATTTTCAAAATGATATTAATACGTTGAAGCTAAATGAACATGTTACACTTAATTTGACTAATAATCCTTTCAACAATATCTATAGCATGGAGATAGAGTATGGTATTGGGAACTATGACCTGCCCAAGTTACTTTATGTACCATCTTATTTGGAAATGATCGGGACTAATAAATATACTGCAAATGAACTGATAGAAGAATTTTATAAATTGGGCAGTACATACTCGTTTGAGGTTGATGAAGAGAGTTTCTCAATTTACTTAGAAGGAATAGAGGATAAATTGCCGGAAGTTTTAAAGTTAATCAGCGATTTCACTATTAATGCCAAAGCTGATGAGGAGAAGATCAAAAAATTATTACAAGATATAAAAGCAGGAAACAAGGTGTCGCGAAGGGAGCCGGATTTTATCGCTGATGCACTCCAGGAATATGCTTTATACGGAAAAAATTCATCTTTCCTGAGAGAACTAACTAAAAAGGAACTAAAAAAACTTACGGGTCAGGAATTAGTAGAAAATTTCAATAATGCTCAGAATTATGAAATAACTATTAACTATATTGGTAAAAAAGCCACCACTGATGTAAAAAATATTTTAATTGACAATTTCCAGTTTAACCAGGATTTAAAGCCAAAGACAAAACCCATTGTTCTTGACAGGATTAAAAAAGAGGAAACCACTGTTTTTACGGTAAAAAAGAAAAAAACCGTCCAAACCCAACTTTATTTTCATATTGAAGGAAAACCAATGAAATTAGAGGATATATCCCAAATAGATGCATTTAACGAGTATTTTGGCGCAAATATGTCGAGTTTGGTTTTTCAGGAAATCAGAGAATTCAGATCTTTGGCATATAGTGCAGGTGCCTATTACAGACTTGCAATGTTACAAGGAAAAAACAATTATTTTACAGGATATATCGGGTGCCAGGGTGATAAAACCATGGATGCTCTCGATGCCATGATCACCCTTATCCGCAACATGCCCCAAAAAAAAGAAAGAATGGAATCCATTAAAACAGCAATGATTGAAACCGCTCAATCAAGACGGCCATCATTCAGATCACTGATTGAATATGTTGAAATTTGTAAGGAAAAGGGGTACACTGATGATCCTAATAAAATCAAAATCCCAAAATATCACCAACTCACTTTTGAAAACATCCTGACCTTTCATGAAAATGAACTAAAGGACAAGCCCATGACCATCACTGTTGTCGGTAATAAAAAACGCTTTGACTTTAAAGAGTTGGAAAAGTATGGAAAAGTGATCAAAGTTAAAGAGAAGGGGTTGTTTGTTAATTAACCTAAGTTGCCACCTATTGAAACTGATGTGGTATTCATCTACTGGTAAAAAATATATACAACTACTGGCAACTGGTAACTGGATGCTGGTTTATGTCCGTAATGCTTATTTTATAGGGAGTTTACCAGCAACCAGAAGCCAGCAACAGTTTTTTATTAGCAATTATATATTTTACCTAACAAAAAGTAATAAGTAGCAACTTGCGTTAATTAATATTCTTCTATCTTAAATCCAACCGACCTCAAATCCTCCCAAAAACGCGGATAGGATTTATTCACTACACCGGGATCTTTTATTTTTATTTCACCATACTTTATCGCGACCGGAGCAAAAGCCATCGCCATGCGGTGATCGTTATAAGTATGAAATTCAGTGTTCGGAGTTTGGGATTTGGGATTTGGTTTAATTATTATACCTCCCTTATTAAATTCTTTAACTTTTACACTAATTTTATCAAGTTCATTTTTTAACGCAGTAATTCTATCAGTCTCCTTGATCCTTAAGCTTTCCAATCCTCCAAATATTCCGGAAATACCCAACACAGAAGAAACAACAATAACTGTTTGAGCCAGATCGGGGCAATCACTGAAATCAAATCCAAATTGCTCAGCCACAGGTTTACCCTTATATAAACGAATACCATTATCCAAATACTCAGTCTGTACACCAAAATGAGTAAAAATCCGGGCTACAATAGCGTCACCCTGAATTGTCTCTTTTTTTATATTGGTAATTATTAAATCAGCTTCATCTGCCAGGGAAACCATTGCATACCAATAAGAAGCCGAGCTCCAATCTCCTTCAATTATATAATCTTTCTCATTAGGTACAGATGTAAAATACCCTCCATGCTCAACCATAATTGTATCATCGTGCCAACTACATAAAACACCGAAATGTTTCATTATCTTTAAAGTCATCTTGATATACGGCTTGGAAGCAATTATTCCCTGGCGGTTGTCCGGCGGGCTGGTAATCTTAATGCTCAATCCATTTGGTAAAACCGGTGCAATTAACAGTAATGCACTGATATACTGGCTGCTCAGACTTCCGTCAATTTCAACTTCTTGTCCGCTAAGCGATGCTCCCTTGATCTTTAGCGGTGGATAACCCTCTTTGCCTAGGTATTCGATCTCAGCGCCCAGTTGCCTCAACGCATCCACCAGGATTGAAACTGGTCGCTCTTTCATCCTTTCAGAGCCGGTCAAAATCCATGTGCCTTGTTTTATTGACAGATAAGCAGTTAAAAAGCGCATAGCAGTCCCGGCAGCACCAACATCCAAAACCGACTCTGTGGATGTTAATAATTGCTGTAATACTTTTGTATCCTCAGCATCAGATAAGTTGCTGATTTCAAAACCCTCCTTACACAATGCCCGGATAATAAGCACACGATTGCTTATGCTTTTAGATGAAGGCAGGGTGATCTTACCTTTTAGTTCTTTTGTTGGTTTTGAAATTTTATAGGTCATTAACTAATAAGTATCAGAATACCAATGTTTTTTAAAAAAATCATGTTCTTATATTATTTTTTGCCGATAAAACCCCAATGCCTCACATATCAATTCATCATTACAATTCTGATTGATCACTGCTTTTCCGGACTTTGATAATAAGGTAAAATTAATTTTCTCTATTTCATTTTTCTTATCCTGTTTCATCAATTCAATTAACTCTTTATCGGTATTGATCTCAATTTGATGTTGATCAAAAACCGATAAAATAAATGAAGTTATTTCTTCAAGTTCAACTTGACTTAAACCACTCACTTTACAGGACAAGTAGGATTCACATATCATTCCAATGGCAACCGCTTCTCCATGCAATAATGGTATTTTGTCATTTTCCAGGGAATCGCTCTCCAAAGCGTGACCAATAGTATGCCCAAAATTCAAGACCTTTCGCAATCCTTGTTCCCAGGGGTCTTTAAGAACGATGTTATTTTTTATCTGAATTGAACGGATGATGATGTTTTCCCATATAGCGGATCCCAAATTCCCAAGATCCTGAAGGTTTAGGAAATCTCTTTTGATCTCATTCCAAAAAGAGTAATCGGTTATTAATCCGTGTTTGACCACTTCTGCAAAACCTGACAGTAAATGCCTTTTGTTCAATGTCTTTAAAAAACCCGGGTAAACAAATACTGCTTTAGGGTTATTAAAAACACCAACCTGGTTTTTAAGATTGTTCAGATTTATGCCAACCTTACCCCCTATGGACGCATCAACCTGCGACAAGAGTGTTGTTGGAACATTAATAAAATCAATGCCCCTTTTGTATGTAGAGGCAATAAATCCCCCCATATCACCAATTACACCTCCACCGAGATTAATAAGGAGGGATCTCCTGTCTGCTCCTGAATCACCCAATCTCTGCCAGATCTGTGAACATACTTCAATGCTTTTATTTTCCTCACCGCTTTTTATTTCAATTATTTCAGCTTTTCTGAGCTTTTCAATATTATCAATTAAGAGAGGGTGGCAAAAGTTATTTGTATTCTCATCAACCAATATAAATATTGAATTATTTACATACCTCTCCCCACTGATAAAGTTACTTATCTCACTAAATACTTCATCTCCAATAAGGATTGTATAGTCTGATGAGCTGTTATTGGTCATGATTTGCAGGAACTAATTAGAGTCTGTCCATAAAATCAAGGTTTGCATAAAATGAAGCACCAAATCACAAATGACAAATCACAAATAAATTCCAAATATCAATTATCAAATGACCGAAACAGTTTTGGTCATTGAGTTTTTGAGCATTGTGA
>JBDRNO010000051.1:0-19549 GCA_043811005.1 Bacteroidota bacterium
CCAAAATTGGGTAAACTGAAATACAAACAGGTGTATAAGCAATTTAAGATTGAAATAAAACAGGAAAGCAAAGATTTCGCAAAACAATTAAAGCAATTTGATTTTGAAAAATTTAAAAAGCAATATGCTTACGAAGCAAGAGAAACCACTGCACAGATTGGCAGAACAGGATTAACTTCTGAAGTTTCTGAAGGAATACCTGTTTATAAAAAATATGTTTATCCTTTTCAGGATTTGATTTATGACCTTACTAAAGCAACTTACAATCGTTTTTCCGAAACAGAATTACTAATTAACTACAAAAACCAATTACAGCCGGTTTATGAACAAATATCTGAAAACTACGATTGGATAAATAACAACCCGCAAGTTGAAATAAAGGATGTGGTAAAATACATTGCCTCTTTTTTTGCTGAGGAAATAGAATGCGAATCAGAAATAATTACAGATGATACTGTAATTGAACTGCTTGAATGGGAACTGCCTGCAGGAATTAGCTATGGTAGTGGTAAATTTTTGCCGCCAATTGAAAAAAGCGATGTTCGCAAAGTGAAAAAACATCCTGAAATGATGGACTGGTGGTTTGAAGAAAATAATCCCGACCCCAGTGACATTACTTTTAATTACATCCCTTACCGCTTTGACAGTGATTTTGAGAAAAATGCTATTTTGCTGATGCTGCAATTAGGAGAATTGAAAAATCTGGAAGTGTATTTTAACGGTTATAAAGATGATAAACTGCAAAACTTCTGTATTAAGACAAGTTTAGGCAATTACACGCCTGATTTCCTGATATTGAAACGAAAAGACGGAAATAGATATGCTTGTCCTGAACGAAGTGAAGGAACTAAAAAGAACAAGGGCGCCATTGAAAAAGTATTGATAATTGAAACCAAAGGCAAGCCCTATTACACGGATGAATTCAGGCAAAAGGAAAAATTCGTGAAAGAGGTATTTATAAAACAAAATCCTCAATTTCAATATGTTTGCTTTAAGGATGAGGGGCAAAATGACTTTACAAAACATTTAACGGAACTGAAAAACCTGATAACCGAACTATAAGAGATACGATATGAAAAAACCGATAGAATACAATATTACACCCCCAAAAGGACAAGCATTGCTGAATTTTCAAGGCAGGCGGATGCCCGATAAGATTGAATTATTTGAAACCAATGTTATTGAAGAAGTAAGACGAAAAGGACAAAAGAAACTGGAAATGAAGGAAACCGACCTTAATGCTGATTTCCGTAATCTGCTAATACACGGTGACTGTCTCTCTGCCTGTGCTTACATGAAGGAACAAAATATTAAGGTGGATTTGGTTTATATTGACCCGCCTTTTGCAAGCGGTGCTAATTATGCAAAAAAAATATACATCCGAAATGGTGGTAAAGAAGCTGTTGAAAATGACCATAATGCTATTGGTGAAGAAATAATGTATGGAGATATATGGCAAAAGGAGGATTATTTGAATTGGCTATATGAAAGATTGTTAGCAATCCGGGAAATAATGAATGATACAGGAAGTATTTACGTTCATTTGGATTGGCATATTGGGCATTATGTGAAATTATTAATGGACGAAGTTTTGGGAGAGGAAAATTTTGTTAATGAAATTATTTGGGGTTACAGAAGATGGAGCGCTAGTTCAAAAAACTTCCAAAATTCACACGATATTATTTTTTTATATGTAAAATCAGACACATACCATTGGACCCAATTATATGAAAAATATGCGGATGACTCTGCTCACTTTACTGAAGAAGATGAAAATGGTAAATATAGATGGCAATATTTAAGAGGAAAAAAATATAAATTATATATGAAAGAAGGAACACGAATGAAAGATTGGTGGGATGATATTTCTTATATAAATTCAATGGCTGGCGAACGTGTAGATTACTCAACGCAGAAACCTGAAACACTATTACAAAGAATAATTAAAGCAAGTTCTGATGAAGGAATGATAGTAGCAGATTTTTTTGGTGGTAGTGGCACAACAGCAAAAGTTGCAAATGATTTAGAAAGAAAATTTATTACTTGTGATATTGGTATAAATGCTATTCAAACCACAAGAGACCGTCTTGTAAAAGACAAAGCAGAATTTGATATTTTAAAAATCAGTGACGGTGTACGCCTGTTCCGCAACCCTGCACAAACCAAAGCCAAAATTTACGGTCTTATTGATGGCTTTAAAAACAGAACTGATTTGGAATTAGGCGAATTTTGGGATGGGGGTATTGTAGGCAAAAAAGCAGCATACATACCTGTTAAATTTTTAGACCTTGATAAAAAGCTCACCAAAAAATTAGTTGATTCAATACTGGAAGAAGTTTATACACTGGAAGTTAAAGAAACAGAAGCAGAAGCAATAAAACTGATTTATGCTTATAAAGAATTAGAGGTAACGCAGGATTATATCAATAAGGAAATCCGCAATTCAGGCAAATCTACAATTAAAGTGGATTTAATCGGGCTGGATGATTTATTAGGACAAAAAGCAGAATACCTTTATGGAGAAGATAATGCAGATATAGAAGTTAAACAAGAAGGCAATAATTATAAAGTTAAGATAAAAAGCTATCACAGCAGCTACCTCAAAAATAAAATAGACGAGTTCAACACCAAAAAAGTAAAGCCAAAGCAGAAATCATTAGATGATGAAGTTGAAAATCCCGATAAAATCGGGGAAGATGAGGAAAAGGCAACCGGGAAATTCAAACCTGTTGAAATAAGTGTAACCGGCTTGGAATTAATTGAATCCGTCCAATTTGATACCACCCTGAAAAAAGATGTATGGACAAGTAATATGGATTTTGAAGATAAAGCAAAAATTAAGGAAAAAATAAAGGGCGTTTATATCTTGCCTACCAACAAATTCAAAATAAAGATACGGAATATTGCAGGTGATGAAATTGTTTTGGAGTTTGAATAAATTTTTAAGATTGTTTCTTGGAAAATTGCTCAATAAAAATCCATACGGGACAATTCATACAACCTCTTATAATACCCGTTCAATTTTAGCAGTTCCTGGTGGTTGCCTGTTTCAATAATTTTTCCACCCTCCATCACAATGATCTTATCAGCAGCCTGGATAGTAGCCAGACGGTGGGCAATTATTATTGAGGTACGGTTTTCGGTAAGCTTTTTTAACGCCTGCTTTATTATGACCTCTGATTCTGTATCAATTGAAGAGGTCGCTTCATCCAACACCAGTATCCCGGGATCGAAGACATAAGCCCTGAGAAATGCTACCAATTGTCTTTGCCCTGTTGAAAGGACGGTTCCCCTTTCCCTTACATTGTAATCGTAACCACCAGGTAATTTCTCAATAAATTCATGCGCTCCAACTATCCTTGCAGCTTCAATAACCTGCTCGCGGGTTGTCTCTTTGTTATTAAGCGTAACATTATTGAATATAGTATCTGAAAACAAAAACACATCCTGCAATACTACCGCGATATTTTCCCTTAACGACTTAAGTTCATAATCTTGGATATCAATACCATCAATTTTTATGCTTCCTTTATTAACTTCATAAAACCGGCTCAGCAGATTGATTATCGTGGTCTTGCCTGCTCCGGTTGCACCTACTATTGCAACCGTTTCTCCTTTTTTGGCATTAAAAGAGACATCTTTTAATACCCATTCTTCCGTAGTTTTATCCTCTCCTTTGGTGTCGGAATCCCGTGGTAAGGTGGGATTAGCAGGATCTTCAGTATTGTAAGCAAACCATACATTCCTGAACTCGATATCTCCCATTATATTTTGAGCAATAATTGTCCCTTCATTTGTTATAACCGCATCAGTATCCAGCACTTTGAAAATTCTTTCGGAACTTACCATTCCCATTTGTAATGTGTTGAACCTGTCAGCCAATAGGCGGATAGGACGGAACACCATGTAGATATAGAGAATAAATGCAATTAAATTGCCTAATGTGACCTGACCTTCGATCACACCTTTTGTTCCCCACCAGATCAACATGCCAATTGAAATTGCCGCCAATATCTCAATAACCGGGAAGAAGATCGAAAAATACCAAACCGTTCGAAGATGGGCTGTAGTATGCTCTTTATTGATAGCTTTAAATTTCCCCATTTCAATCTCTTCACGGTTAAATATCTGCACAATGTTCATTCCCGTTATATGCTCTTGTACAAAAGCATTAAGGCGTGCAACCTGTGTCCTGACATCCCGGAAAGCCGATTTAATAGCTCTTTTGAAAACGTAAGTAGCTACCAAAAGCAATGGTATTGAACTTAAGCTGACCAATGCCAACCGCCAGTCGGTATAAAACATAACAGCAACAATAACAATAAGCTGCAGAAAATCACCAATGATCAAAAGAAAACCCTGGGAAAAAACCTCTGCTATGGTTTCAATATCAGAAACCACCCTTGTAACCAATGTTCCGATAGCGGTTTTGTCAAAATATTTAAGTTTGAATCCTGTGATATGCTTATAAACACTTAAGCGCAAATCCTTTATAACAGATTGCCCTAACCAGTTAATTAAATAAGTATTGTAAAACTGAACTCCGGATTCAAGTAACAAAAGCCCTATCATCAGAAGGGTGATATTAAGTAAACCTCTGGCATCAGGTATCGCAATGTAGTTATCAAAAGCGTATTGGATCAGCCATGGGCGTACAGGTGATAAAAAAGCAAGGAATATAGTTAGGAACAAACCAAGAAAGAACGCCCTTCTGTAAGGTAGGGCATACACTAATACCCGTTTTAATAATGGGATGTCAAATACTTTGCCTGGTGAACTCATTAGTCAGTTTATCTGTGGAAGTGCGAATATACAAATGATTGAATAGTGTTCTTTAACTCAGATAAGTTACAATATTTCTTTTGGATACATTACCTTGGTTAAATAAAGTCCGCAAGCCGGGACTGAGTATCCGGCATCAGAACGTTTTCGCCCTTCAATGATCTTTCTAAATTCGTCAATTGTCATTTTTTTTCTTCCTATTTCTATCATTGTACCAACAATGGCTCTAACCATGCCTCTTAAAAAGCGGTTTGCAGTAATAGTAAACACTAATAGTTCAAAATTTCTCCCCATGCCCCATGCCCCATGCTCCAAGCCACTTGAGACCCACTCTGCACGAGTAATTTCGCAATCATTAGTCTTAACCTGTGTTCCCGACTTACTAAAACAACTAAAATCCCCATGATCAAATAAAACCATAGCTGCACTGTTCATTAGATCAACATCAAGGTCTCCGTAAAAATAATATGCCCTATCTTTAATAAAAGGATCTTTCTTTCTGTTAATAAAATATTGATATGTTCTGGAAATTGCATCAAAACGGGCATGTGCTTTATTACTTACATTAATTATTTGTTGTATTGCTATATCATCTGGCAAGCAGTTGTTAAGCTTAAATATTACAAAAGATGAGGGATGGAGGGATTGGGACGAGAGTTCTTTTTCTAAATTTTTATTATTAGAATCAAAATGTGCGTAAAACTCAGTTGCATGAACCCCGGTGTCAGTTCTGCCGCAACCGGTTGTGGTTATTCTTTCTGAAAAAACATTAGATAATGCATTATCCAATTCCTTCTGGACAGTATGCGCATTCTCCTGTACCTGCCATCCGTGATAATTGGCGCCTTTGAAGGATAATCGTATAAAATAACGGTGAGGCATAATGTTATATTTAATAGTATCGGAATTTACTCACTATATTGTTTGTTTTTAATTGTGTGTGGCATTTAATCCTCTGGTTCTTGGTTCTGGGCACTGGGTTCTGGGTTGTTGGTTTAATACTCAGACTCCGTAACCACTACAAACTACCCAGCACCCAGCTACCAGTACCCAGTAACATTATCTTAAATATAATTACTCAATTCTATATAATTCCTTTTTTAAAAATCAATTTATGAAGTTATGTTCTCTGTTTGCAAAATTAGAAAACTATTGGAAATGTTTTAATCCTGTTATAATATCCGTACAATATGTCAGTCTATAATGACAAAAAGTAATTAATCTTGAAAAATTGACGTAAAATATTTTATTATCTATGTCTGTAAACTGTTAATATTTCATGTTTTCCTGACATTATTTCTTTTATAACCTTACGGCACACAAGTTGAGATATCTCAAGTGCAAACCAAAATCATCTGAAATTTAACATTTAATAATGGAGGACCAAATCATGACACTAGTAAAATGGAATAACAGAAATGTTCCCGCATTATCTAATTTATTTGAAGATTTTTTTAACGAAAATCATTTTAATTTAATTAGGGGCTTGGACACAGAAACAGTTCCGGCTGTAAACATCAAGGAAACCGACAGCGACTATATTGTTGAGGTTGCTGCACCGGGTTTCGAGAAAAAGGATTTTAACGTGCACGTAAACAACAACCAATTACTGATTTCCTCTGAAAAGGAAGCTAAAAATGAAGAAAAAGATGAGCATTTCACTAAAAGAGAGTTCTCTTGTTCATCTTTTCATCGCACATTTACCTTGCCGGAAATAGTAAAAGCTGATAAGATAACGGCAAAATACGACAATGGTATTTTGAAGCTTGTCATTCCGAAAATCGATGAAGCAGTGCAAAAATTCGTCATGGAAATCAAAATTTCATAATTCGATCAAGTAATATTTATCGAATTTGAACGTTTAAATCCGTACATTGATTTGTGCGGGTTTTTTTAATAATTTTGCAATTCGATAACAAAGCCATCATTATGCCACTAAATCACCAAAACACTAAATCCCGATAATAAAAAAAATAATAAAAATGACAGAAACAATCAATACAACAACAGATATCAAAGCGCTCAATGAACGCATAGAAAAAGAGAGCGCTTTTGTTGATATTATCACAATGGAAATGGATAAAATGATCGTAGGGCAAAAACATATGGTCGAACGACTGCTGATAGGTTTGCTATCAAACGGTCATATTTTATTGGAAGGATTGCCCGGTTTAGCCAAAACCCTTGCTGTTAAATCCATGGCATCTATTATTGATGCAAAGTTCAGCAGGGTCCAATTCACTCCTGACCTTCTCCCTGCAGACTTGATAGGAACGATGATATACAGCCAGAAGAAAGAAGAATTTTCTGTTCGTAAAGGACCTATTTTCGCCAATTTTATTTTGGCAGATGAGATAAACCGTGCCCCGGCAAAAGTCCAAAGCGCCTTATTAGAGGCAATGCAGGAACGCCAGATAACTATCGGGGAAGAAACGTTCAAATTAGAAGAACCCTTTCTCGTATTGGCTACCCAAAACCCCATAGAGCAGGAAGGCACCTATCCGCTTCCTGAAGCACAGGTTGACCGGTTTATGCTTAAAGTAGTGATAGGTTATCCAAACAAAGATGAAGAGCGGATGATCATTCGTCAAAATATCATGAGTAATCCATCGGTAAATTGTGTAATTAAATCAAAAGATATACTTAATGCAAGAAGTATTGTGAAGGAAGTCTATATGGATGAAAAAATAGAGAAATATATTATAGACATTGTTTTTGCCACCCGCACTCCCAAAGAGTATAACCTGGAAAAATTCACGGAACTGATCAACTGGGGAGGGTCGCCACGCGCCAGTATCTACCTGGCTCTTGCTTCCAAATCATACGCTTTTATAAAACGCAGGGGATATGTAATTCCCGAAGATGTTCGCGCCATCTGTCATGATGTGCTAAGGCACAGGATCGGCTTGACTTATGAAGCTGAGGCAGAGAATATTACTACTGAGGAGATTATTACTGAGATACTTAATACGGTTGAGGTTCCATAATGATGCTATTGAAAGATAGTGTAGCAACCAAAGCAATCTATTAGTTTATAATTGAAAGCTGAAGAATTGCGTACTATTGCAGTCTCAATGTTTACAGCTAAAGATTGCTGCGCTCGCAATGACTAATTGCATATCAACCATTCGATTTTTTCCTATGGAGACAAAAGAATTACTAAAAAAGGTAAGAAAGATAGAGATAAAGACCCGCGGTCTCTCCAGCCAGATATTTTCGGGCGAATACCACAGCGTCTTTAAAGGGAGAGGTATGACCTTTAGTGAAGTCCGTGAATACCAGTATGGAGATGATATACGTTCGATCGACTGGAATGTTACTGCCCGTTTCAATGCCCCCTACATAAAAGTGTTTGAGGAAGAACGGGAGCTAACCGTCATGTTATTGATTGATGTGAGCGGCTCCAGGGAGTTCGGAACACAAATGCAGCTAAAACAGAAATTGATTACTGAATTATCTGCTGTACTGGCTTTTTCAGCTATTCATAATAACGATAAGATAGGTGTGATCTTTTTTAGTGATATTATAGAAAAATTCATTCCACCGAAAAAAGGAACTTCGCATATACTAAGAATTATCCGGGAACTGATAAATTTCAAACCTCTGCATAAAGAGACAAATATTGCAGAAGCGCTACGTTACTTTACCAATGTAATAAAAAAACGAAGCATTGCATTTTTGTTAACTGATTTTTTGGATGAGGGGTTTGAAGATGCACTAAAGATAGCCAATAAAAAACACGATGTTGTTGCCATAAGAATATACGATAAAAGAGAAATCGAAATACCGCCTGTCGGTCTAATTAAACTCAAAGACGCAGAAACAGGAAAATTTATGTGGATAAATACATTTAATAAAGCTGTCAGGCAGGATTACCGGAAATGGAATATAAAAAATGAGAGCCAATTAAAAGAGATATTCACCAAAAGCGGTGTTGATGCCGTTACTATCAGAACAGACCAATCTTATATAAAGCCATTGATGAATTTCTTTAAAAGAAGGGGAAGGCGAGTGTAATTTAAGGCACTTAAAAACTTGTTTTTGAATAAACGTAGGATTCTATATCTATGATTTTAGATTTGCGATTTTTATATAGTATGGTTTTCAAGGGGATACTCATAGGTATTTTGGTTTTTTTAAACCTATTAATACCTACCAACCACACCATAGCAAAACCGAGGCCACAGGATGTTAGTGTATCAGCAACGATTGATACAAATGATATCCTTATTGGCGACCATGTTCATTTAAATCTCAAGGCAAAATATCCCACGGGTGATATCATCAACTGGCCATTAATAACAGATACTATTACAGGACAGATAGAAGTTGTTGAAAGAACTCAGTTTGATACAGTCCTGACACAAGACAAAAAAAATACGATCCTCAGCCAATCCCTTATTATAACTTCATTTGATTCCGGGTTTTTTGTTATTCCTCCTTTTCAGTTTTCAGTTAAGAGAGATACTGCTAATATAACAGAAACCGAACCATTACTGTTAACTGTTCATACGGTTCAGGTTGATACTGCCCTGGCAATAAAAGACATTAAATCACCATTGGAAATACCTTTAACTATAGAAGAAATCTTACCTTACATTCTGGCTGTGGTAGGTGTAATTTCGTTAATACTTATAATAATATATCTGTATAAAAAACATAAAAAGAAACCGGAAAGGATCATTTTCAAAAAGCCCAAAGAACCACCACATTTGATCGCTTTAAGAAAACTCAAAGAATTGGAAGATAGTAAATTATGGCAGCAAAATAAAATAAAGCCCTACTACAGTGATCTGACTGAAATTGTGAGAACATATATTGAACACCGTTTTAACATCATTGCGATGGAGCTTACAACCGGGGAAACTTTAAGTTGTTTTCAAAACGTGGATATTGAGCCGGACTTAAAAAGCAAACTAAAGCAAATGCTCTCTCTTGCCGACATGGTAAAATTCGCAAAAGCCAAGCCCATAGCGAGTGAACATGAGCTGAGTTTAAAAATTGCTTATGATTTTATTAAAGGAACAATACCTGAAGGAAGGAGCGAGGGGCGCCTGCCTGCCGAAGATTCAGCGAAGGCAGGAGAGGTGAGGGACGAGAGACAGCTTGTTCCGCCTATTACAATAAAATCGGAGTCTGAGAAACAGGATACTACCGGGCCAATGTCATTAAGTTAAGTTTAATTAAAAAATGTATAAAAAACCGAAAAACTGAATAAAAAACCGGCAATCTGATAAACCGATAACCGAGAACCGATATCCGAGAACTGAAAAACCGGAAAGAACAGATTAATCATTTATCATCAACAAAATTAATTATAGTACTTACTTATGGAATAACAATAATCAATGAATAATATAACATTCGCATATCCTTTTGGTATTGATCCAATAATTTATTGGTCTTGTCTGATTATTATCGTTCTATTTTTGGGTTTCTGGTATTGGAAAAGACGTAACGTGGATAATGCCGACATTCAAATATCTTGTCTGAAAGGGTTTGAAAGATCAGGAAAAACACCCAGGCAATATTTACGCTATAGCTTATTCCTATTCAGGATATTAGCAATTGTACTTTTAATTATTGTACTGGCCCGCCCGCAATCGAGCACAAGTTGGCAGGATGTAACCACAGAGGGCATTGATATTATCTTGTCAATGGATATTTCAGGAAGCATGCTGGCAGAGGACTTTAAACCCAACCGCCTAGAAGCATCCAAAGATGTGGCAATGGATTTTATCTCAGGAAGGCCCACCGACAGGATCGGATTGGTGGTGTTCAGCGGTGAGAGCTTTACCCAATGCCCGCTCACTACAGACCATGCTGTTTTACAAAACTTATTTGGTTCTATCAAAAGCGGAATGATAGAAGACGGAACAGCTATTGGCATGGGACTTGCTACTGCAGTTAACCGGCTTAAAGACAGTAAAGCCATTAGTAAAGTGATAATTTTGCTGACTGACGGTGTCAATAACCAGGGTTTAATTGCCCCATTGACTGCCGCAGAGATAGCCAGGACCTTTAACATCAGGGTCTATACAATCGGAGTGGGAACGAGAGGGCAAGCCCCCTACCCTTTTAAAACACCTTTCGGCATTAAATACCAGAATGTAGAAGTAAAAATTGATGAAGAGATGTTAAAGGAGATCGCAGATATGACTGATGGCAAATACTTCAGGGCAACAAATAAAAATAAATTAGAGGATATCTATGAAGAAATTGATCAGTTGGAAAAATCAAAGATCGAAGTAACCGAATACAGGAAAAAAACCGAGCAGTTTTTGCCGTTCGCTTTAATTGCCGGGATTTTGCTATTACTGGAAATATTATTAAGAAATACTGTTTTTAGGAGTATACCATAATTTTTTTATATAGTATCTACCACGCGCAGTATAAAAAAGAATAATGTTCCGATTCGCTAACATAGACTACCTATACGCCTTTGCATTGATCCCGGTATTAATCATTATTTTTTGGATAATGTTATACTGGAAAAAACGTGCATTAAGGGCATTTGGGGATATTTCAATCATCAATCAGCTTATGCCTTTTGTTTCAAAAAACAGGCCTGTTCTGAAATTTATCGTATTATTATTTGCTTTGGCGTTCATGATCCTTGGAATAGCCAACCCACAAATTGGTTCAAAGATGGAAGAGGTGAAGCGCGAAGGTGTTGACCTGATGATAGCTTTAGACGTTTCTAACAGCATGATGGCAGAGGATATTAAACCCAGCCGCCTTGAAAGAGCCAAACAGGCAATATCCAAACTAATTGACAAGCTCCACAATGACCGTATCGGGTTGGTCGTATTTGGCGGGGAAGCTTTTATACAACTACCGATCACAACCGACTATTCGGCTGCCAAAATGTTTCTCTCTACCATAAGTACAGACATCGTTCCTACTCAAGGTACGGCAATTGGTGAAGCTATAGACCTTTCTATAAGATCTTTTAGCAATAATGAAAATAACCCGGAAAAAGGCAATATAAAAAATAAAGCTATTATCATTATCACCGATGGTGAAAACCATGAGGACGATGCCGTGAAAGCATCTCAGGGAGCTGCTGAAAAAGGAATTGTTGTTCACACAATCGGTATGGGATTGGTTAAAGGCGCCCCGATCCCTATATTTAACCGGGGAAAGCAGATTGGTTTCAGAAAAGATAAAGAGGGAAACACCATTATCACAAAGCTCGATGAAATAAAGCTCCAGCAGATCGCCTCTGCCGGCAACGGTACTTATATCATGGCTAACAATATCCAAACAGGACTAAGCGTTCTTTTCACTGAAATAAATAAGATGGAAAAAGTAAAATTCGGCAGTAAAATATATACCGATTATGAAGACAGGTTCCAGTATTTTATTGCCGTGGCATTATTATTGTTGATTTTGGAGTTATTTATTTCGGAGAGGAAAAATAAGTGGCTGAGTAAAATTAATTTGTTTGGGAAGTAGTAACCGTTGAGCGTAGTTTGCTAAGTTCGCTTAATCTAATTAAATATTTTTGTGTTCTTTGTCCGCCAGCTGTCGAAAGCTTTGCGGAAAATAAAAACTTTAAATTCCAAAACAATAAAATAAAAAATGAAACAACTCTTAGTTTTTATCATAATTCTTCATTTTCAATTTTTAATTCTCAATTCCCATTCCTTTGCCCAAAGCGAAAGGAAGCTGATCCGGGAAGGTAATAAATTATATAATAAGGATAAATACGAAGATGCAGAAATAAGTTATCGCAAAGCATTGGACAAAAATGCAAAATCTTATGAGGGTTCTTTCAATTTAGGAGATGCTGCTTACAAGCAAAAAAAATATGAAGATGCCACAAACCAATTTGAATTGTTAACACATCAGGAATCAGATAAAAAAACTGTGGCTAAATCGTTTCACAATCTCGGCAATTCACTTTTACAAGCCAAACAGTTTGAAAAGAGCATAGAAGCATATAAAAATGCTCTAAGGAATAACCCTGATGATACAGACACTAAATACAACCTTGCATACGCCCAGACAATGTTAAAACAGCAACAGCAACAACAGCAAGACCAGTGCCAGAATAAAGACAAGGAAAATAAAGAGGATCAGCAAGACCAGGAAAACAAGCAGGATCAGCAAGAGGAAAACGAACAGAAACAGGATGAACAGAAGCAGGAAGAACAAACAGAACAAAACGAAAAGCAACAACCAAGACCCGATCAAATATCAAAAGAAGATGCCGAGAGATTATTGGAAGCTCTGAAAAATGAAGAGATGGACGTGCAGGAGAAGCTGAAAAAGAAAAAAGCTAAAGCGACTAAGATCAAAATAGAGAAAGACTGGTAGTTATGACTACGAAATACGAAAATATACAAATTTACGAAAAAAACAACTGAGCGTAGTTTTAATAAAATATTGAAATCCGTAGGTTGAATAACCAACGTGTTGAAATTCCGATACTATAAACTAATGCCACTTTTCAAACCAATAATATCTATTTCCAGTATCTGGTCACTGGTTTTCCGCCAAAAGCAGGCCCGCCTCTGGCAGGCTGATTGCTGTTCTCTATATTCTGATAGCCGGTTATTGTCCAATCGGTTCCCCCTCTTGTGTGAAAATTCATTATCAAATATCAAATATCAAATATCAAATATCCAGCATCCAGTATTAAGTATCAAGTATCTAATCCTCATACTCCTCTTTTTCCTCTCTACAACTTGTTTATTTGCTGAAGACATTAAATTCACTGCCTCTGCAAGTAAGAACAAAGTAGCTGTTGGTGAACAGTTTAAAGTGACATTCACTCTACCTGCCAGTGGCTCTAACTTTCGCCCACCTCCTTTTGAATATTTCCAGATACTCTCAGGACCGAATCAATCCACTAATATGCAGTGGATCAACGGAAAAACATCCTATTCAACCACTTACTCATATATCCTTACACCTATAAAAGAAGGGAAATATTCTATTGGAAGCGCTTCTATTACTTCCGATGGTAAAACATTAATAACAAACAGCATTAACATTGACGTTATAAAAGGTTCTGCCCAAACTCAAAGCCCTTCTGCCAAAAAGACTCCAAATGATCAAAAAATTGACGACAAGCTGTCCTTAAATGTCAGCGTTGATAAAACAAAAGCATACCAGGGCGAACAAATAAGCGTAACCTATACGCTGTATTTCCAGGTTGATATTGTCGGCAACGAAGTCAGTAAATTACCTGCTTTAAACGGGTTCTGGACACAGGACGTCCAAATGCCGCAACAAGCGCAGGTTTATACAACAAATATAAATGGCTCCAGGTACAATGCAGCCGACCTAAAAAAAACTATCCTGTTCCCCCAACGAAGCGGTAATTTGGAAATTGACCCCATGGAGTTCAAATGCGTTGTAAGAACCCAAACGAAATCCCGCCAACAGAGTGTTTTTGATTGGAATCCTTTTGGCAGCTATAAAGATACTGAATATATTATTAAAAGTAAACCCGTTAACATTACTGTCCTACCCCTTCCTTCTGCGAACCAACCCGGTAATTTTTCAGGAGTAGTAGGAAAATATACCATGAAAACGGATATTGATAAAACCCAGCTAAAAGCCAATGAAGCCGTCAACCTGAACATTAAGATCTCAGGAAATGGAAATTTAAAGCTGATAGATCCCTTAAACATATCCTTTCCACCGGATATAGAAAACTATGAGCCAAAAATTGTTGATAAGATCACAACTACATCCGGGGGTGTATCAGGAAGCCGGACTTTTGAATACCTGCTGATACCAAGGCACGCAGGAGAATATACTATAGAGCCAATCCAATTCAGCTATTTCGATCCTGAAAAAAAATCATACAAAATACTGACATCCCCTGAATATAAACTTATGGTTGAAAAAGGAGAAGAGGGTGTAATTACTACCCTTTCAACTATCAATAAAGAAAACGTAAAATTTATCGGCAGCGACATTATGTTCATTAAAAATCTGCCATTCCTGATACGCAAAAAAGGAGAATCTTTCTTTTTATCAGCAAACTTCCTTGCCCTTTATATTTCACCGGTTCTGTTCCTGATACTGTTCTTACTGCTGAGAAAGAGGAAAATCGAGCAAAGCAAAAATGTAGCTCTTATGAAAAAGAAAAAAGCTACAAGAATTGCTAGAAAAAGTTTATCAAAAGCCAAATCATTTCTCAGGGAAGAAAAAAATGAACAGTTTTACGATGAAACCCTTAAAGCCCTTTGGGTCTATACAAGCGATAAACTCAGTATGCCTGTCTCCGAACTATCAAAGGATTCAATCAGGCAATTACTTTATAAGAGAAATGTAAATGAGCAAACCGTCAATCAATTCATTTCTATTCTTAACCATTGTGAATTTACACGTTATGCTCCATCTGTTAATGCTAAAGGTATGGAAAAAATTTACAGCGACACTCTCCGTACAATCAGTAATTTGGAACATGAACTTAGATGAATTATATACTATGCAAAACAAAATCCCATCTGTTTTATTCATTCTTTTCTCCTCTCTGCAACTATTCGCACAGAGCAATGATTCAGTTATTGCCATGGCGAATGAATCCTATTCACAAGGCAATTATCAGGAAGCAATTGGTTTATATGAACATGTGCTGAAAGAAGATTACGAAGCCCCACAGTTGTACTACAACTTAGGAAATTCCTTTTTTAAAACAAATAATATCCCTGCGGCAATCCTTAATTATGAAAGGGCAAAAAGGTTATCGCCTAATGATGAGGATATTCTGTTCAACCTTAAATTAGCAAATCTGAAAACAGTTGATAAAACAGAAACCATACCTCCACTGTTCTTCAAAATCTGGTGGAATGATCTTGCAAATATGTTTTCAGGTGACAGATGGGCAATCTATACTATCACATCTCTTTGGTTGTGTATAATATTAATCTGTGCTTTTGTCATTTCAAAAAAAACTGCTTTAAAAAAATTATCCTTTGGATTAAGCATCATCTTCCTGATACTCACCATTTTAAGCTTCACCAACGCATACCAAAGATATAGAAATGCAAATAGCCAGGATGAAGCGATCGTATTTTCAGTATCAGTGATTGTAAAAAGCTCACCTGATGAAAATGGCACCGATCTTTTCCTCCTTCACGAAGGCACTAAAGTCATGATCATGGATGAAATAGGTGAATGGAACAAGATAATGCTGTCAGATGGTAGTGTGGGATGGCTTAGGAAGGAAACTGTTGAGATAATATAACCTGAAAAATTTATACGAGATAAAAACGAAGTAAATTTAACATATAATTTCTCTTAGTAATAAAAAATTACATCTGGTTTACTGAAAATTTTTCGGGATTGTATGACAAAAATCGGTTTGCTTTCAGATACACACAATTACTTAGATCCCGCAATATTTAAACATTTTGCAAAATGTGACGAAATATGGCATGCCGGTGATCTTGGAACTGTTGAAATATCAGACATCCTAAAAAAATTCAAACCGTTACGGGCAGTGTACGGTAATATTGACGGATATGATGTGAGAAAAGCACACACCGAAGACCAGCGTTTTTATTGCGAAAAAGTTGACGTTTGGATCAGGCATATCGGGGGTTACCCGGGTAGGTATTCCTGGGAAGTCCGCCAGGATATCAAAAAGAATCCCCCAAAACTGTTCATTTGCGGACACTCGCACATATTAAAGGTAATATATGATAAAAAACTCAACCTCTTATATATCAATCCCGGTGCAGCAGGGAGATTCGGGCTTCACAATATAAGAACAGTTGTACGTTTTATAATTGACGAAAAAGATATTAAAAAGCTTGAAGTAATTGAATTGGGGAATTGACGCTAACAATTATTTTAAGGATTCTTTTTGAAAAGTTGAGTATAATTAGACCTCTCATCTATTTTTATAGAATCGGAAAAATGGGGAATCAAGGAATTTTAAAAATGTCAGCAGGTAATTTACAAAAACAATAACTATGACGATGACCAGTACCCAGCGCCCAGTTGGCAATTGACAATGACTAATGACTAAACCAAAAACTACCTTATCCTATCAACCGATCTAATCAATTTTTCATCCTTCTTGATCGCCCTGCTTGCCAGAAAAGTTAAAATTATGGAAATCATAGGCAAGAAGATTGCAACATCATAATCATAACTTACAGTAACATCTTTATTAAATGATGCGAGCATTGATTGACCTTCATCAAAATAATAAAAGACAGCAACTATTAACCCGGCTAAAAGCAGTATATTAAATTGGCAAAGCATAATTTGAGTCAAACGTTTTTTAAAAAATAATATGGAAATTAATGCTATTGCTAAAGCCGCAATAGAAATTATAGTAACCAGAACCATACTCATGAGTTTAGTTGTTGAGTTTTCTGCATGTAAATGTACACCTGTGGCATTAAAAACATAAACACTGGAGCCAGCAGTTATTTCTCCAAAGGGAAATACAAAAATCAACGCACAAAGTACAACAACCCCAAATAAATATACCGTTTGAATTCTTTGAATCATAAACATAAGGTTATAATCTGATAGCTATCGGATTGATTTAAAAAAATTATGTAGAGTTGAGTTAAGTATAAATAAGATAATGTTGCTGGGTACTGGGTGCTAGGTACTGGGTGGTATGTACTGATTACGGAGTTTGAGTATAAAACCAACAACCCAGAACCAAGAACCCAGAGCCCAGAAACTGATTATTAAATACAAAAAAATAAATGCTAAAATAAATACTATTGAAAGTATTGGAATTCCTATACTATTAATTTATTTGCAAATAAATAAAAAATAAATTAATTTTGTTCTATAAATTGTTTTTTGTATACTTGCATTTCTAAATTTCTAATCCCCGAATAAACACTACCCAGTCTGAATGACTACCATTTATAGTGAGCAGGCAGGGAATCCACATAATATTTTCTATACTCGTTATTAGAAGGTTTGCGAATCTAAAACTTTTTAGAACGAGTTATACCGATGAATTGCAGCAAAAAACTTTCGGAAGCCTATTAGGATCGGTATAAATCACTTTGTACCTAACTTTTATACTCTCTTTTTGTATTAATGTTTAATCAATCATCAAATTATTAATTATGTACGACATTCTTGAATTGAATAAAATGCTTGTTTCAGAGCTGAAAAAAATTGCCGATATCTTAGATATCAATAAATATGAAAGTCTTAAAAAAGATGATCTCATCTATAAGATACTGGATCATCAGGCAGTCAACCCACCTGAAGAAAACATCTCTGCTAAAGAAGACATTAAACAACCAGGGTATTCAATAGAGATGGATACTCATTTCTCAGATCAGGGAAATATAGAAGATACCGATATATCTATTGACACTGAGGAACCTTTGTTAGCATGCCCTTCCGAACTCACCGGGGTTGACCCTGTTTTAAATCCGGAGACTCAGAACAAACAGGAAGTTACCCCTTCTGTAAATGTTTCAGAAAAAACACCTGCTTCTGATAGCGCCTCTGAAAAGCAGGATGCACATGGCATTCCATCTTCACTACAAAACAATGAACTGGAATCAGATCAAAATACATCAAAGGATAGCCGCAGGGTCAGATATTCCAAGCGTGATACCGAATACGAATTTAACGGGATCATATCAAGCGAAGGCGTTCTGGAAATTATGCCCGATGGATACGGATTCCTACGCTCATCTGACTATAATTATTTTAACTCTCCCGATGATATATATGTTTCACAATCCCAGATAAAATTGTTCGGTCTTAAAACAGGCGATACCGTTCGTGGAAGCATAAGACCCCCTAAGGAAGGAGAAAAATACTTCCCATTGATAAGAGTTGAACTGATAAACGGAAGAGAACCGAATAGTATCCGCGACAGAGTTCCCTTTGATTTCCTGACACCTTTATTCCCGGAAGAAAAATTCACCCTTGCAGGAAAGAACCCTTCCCTCTCATGCCGAATCATTGACATGTTCACTCCTATTGGCAAAGGACAAAGGGGAATGATAGTTGCTCAACCTAAAACAGGGAAAACAATTCTATTACAGGATGTCGCCAATGCGATTGCCACAAACCATCCTGAAGTCTATTTAATAATATTATTGGTTGATGAGCGCCCTGAAGAGGTCACCTTGATGGAAAGAAGCGTTAAGGCTGAAGTTGTCTCCTCCACATTTGATGAGCCGGCAGAACGGCACGTTAAAGTCGCCAATATTGTACTTGAAAAAGCCAAACGAATGGTAGAATGCGGACATGATGTGATGATCCTGCTCGATTCAATAACACGTTTAGCCAGGGCATACAACACCGTTTCTCCTGCCTCAGGTAAAGTTCTCTCCGGTGGGGTTGAAGCCAATGCGTTGCACAAACCAAAGCGCTTTTTCGGTGCTGCAAGAAAAATTGAACACGGTGGCTCGTTAACCATTGTATCTACTGCCTTGATAGAAACCGGTTCAAAAATGGATGAAGTTATTTTTGAAGAATTTAAAGGTACCGGTAATATGGAACTGCAGCTCGACAGGAAATTATCCAACAAACGTATTTTTCCAGCTATTGACATTGTTTCTTCCAGCACACGTAAGGAAGACCTCCTTATTGACAAAGAGATGCTTCAGAAAATTTGGATATTACGTAACCATCTGGCAGATATGAATCCCCTCGAAGCCATGGAATTCCTGAGAGACAGGATGAAAAACACCCAAACCAACGAGGAGTTCCTTATTTCTATGAATGGTTGAAAATGTTAAATTAATTTAATAAAACAAGTTTTCAGATAGTTTCTGCTATCCAAAAGAAAACTGTCCTCATC
>JBDRNO010000052.1:0-4837 GCA_043811005.1 Bacteroidota bacterium
GACAGTGTTGTCAGATTACCAGAAAATCAGAAGACTCCTTCGATTCTCTCAGGACAAGCAGAACCGGAGGATCAGAGAAACAGAATATCAGAGGGATCTGATTTTCTAATATTCTGATATTCCAGTTCTGATCCTCTGGTCATCTGATAGTCTGCCCCGCACATCCCCTACTCCATTGACAGTGGTGTCAGAGTACCAGAAAATCAGAAGACTCCTTCGATTCTCTCAGGACAAGCAGAACTGGAACATCAGAAAACCAGAATATCTGATGATCTGCTACTCTGATTCTCCGGCTCTGATCCTCTGGTCTTCTGATAGTCTTCAAGCGCGCCCTTTATACAAAAAAGCAAGCCTCCCACCTATCGAAGAAGCTGCTTCAACTCTCTTATTTTCCTTATCGCATGCTTATTATACTCATCAACCTTCAAAATAGATTCATAATACTCTATTGCTTCGCCATAATTCCCTTTTTCAGTAGCCGTTTTTGCCTTGTACAATAAGAGCTTCTTGAGTTGCCAATTCTCATATTCATAATTTGCTGGTAAGATTACTCCCTTTTTAAACTTATTATAAATCCCTATTGCGATTCTCGGATCGTACTTCCATAGTTTTGGCGGAAGAGCCGGCGTTTCTCTCGTGGGTTCTCTGATTGGTTCCATAATTGGTTTCTCTTCCTTAAACTTTTCTAATTCACTAACCTTTCTCTTCGCCAGACCATTTTTCGGGTCAATTCTTAAAATCGCCTTATAATGCTCTATTGCTTCCGCATAATTCTTCTTTTCAGCAGCTGTTTTTGCCTTGTAAAGCAACAATTTCTTCAACTGCCAATTCTCATACCTATTGCTGTCTGGCAAGATTATTCCCTTCTTAAATTCGCTATAGATCGCTATTGCGATTCTCGGATCATACTTCCATGGTTTTGGCGGAGGAGATATCTTTTCTATCTCTGGTTCTTTGGATGGCTCCAAAATGGGCTTCTCTTCCTTAAGTTTTTCTAATTCGCGAACCTTTCTTATCGCCAAACCATTTTTCGGGTCAATTGTTAAAATTGCTTTATAATATTCTATCGCTTCTGTGTATTTTTCTTTTTCAGTGGCTGTTTTCGCCTTGTACAATAAGAGCTTCTTGAGCTGCCAATTCTCGTATTCATAATCATCTGGGTAAATAATTCCCTTATTAAATTCACCATAAAGTTCCAAGGCCAACCCAGGATCATACTTCCAAGGCTTGAATGGCTCAGGACTGATCTTTTCGCGAAGAGCTGGAACAACAACCTCAGGAGTGACAACCTTTTTCTCCACCTCTACTTCAATTACCTTTTTCGGTATAGCGCCAAACTCAAACCCCAATGAAAGCCGATGCGCAACACCAAGGTCACCATAAGGCACATAAGCGTAATCTAGCTGCATCATCGAAAACTTGAGGCCAATCCCTCCCCCATAATTTCCGCCAGCATTTCTTTCGTTTTTTGTATTGTACCCGAGCCGCACAAAGAAGGTATCATTATAATCATATTCTGTTCCAAGATTTATGGTGCTTTGATTATCATTTGGCGCATTAAAATCAACTGCAAAAAGCAGATTACTATATTTATATGCTAAACCGACCCCAAAATTAGTGGGTATTTCTCCACCTGAAACACTACCGATACAATTTCTTGCAGATACCCCAGAAGATAAGTCATTATTTATTTTCCATAAAACCCCAAGATCAACCGCTACTCCGGCATCGTTGCGCAAATATATGCTTTCGTTAATTAATTTAATGTTGGCCCCCCAGGAGATACCTTCGAACAATTTCTTAGAATATGATGCGGTTAAATAATAATCGGACGGGGTAAACACGTTACCGGTTCCAGAAGGATTCGCCAGCGTGGTTTCCTCAATAGCGCCAAGATTAAGATAGTTGAAAGATAAACCCAAAGAAAAATCATCAAAAGGATGAGCATAGGCAACTGAAGCATAATTCATGTCTACAAGCCAACTTGAATAAACAGAGGATAGCTCAGGCCGTTTTAATTGGATTAAACCAGCTGGATTCCAATATATTGAACCAGTATCATCAGAAACAGCAATATAGGCATCTCCCATGGCGGCGGAGCGGACATCTTGATTCAGCTTTAAAAACACACCCCTAGTCGTGCCGGTTTTGTAATTGCTTGCCATACAAAAATTAGACAATGTTATAAAAATAATTGTTAATAATAAAATCTTAAACATCTTAATTATCATCTTAACGCGATCTTCCCGAGTTTCTTAAATCCAGAATTATTTGTGATCAAATATAGATAAATGCCTGGAACAACTTGGGTTCCCGCAGTATTATTTGTATCCCAGGTCCAACTAGCCACATTTTGTGCTTGGTAAGAGACCACTAACTCTCCGGCAATTGTATAGATATTTATACGTTCATCCCCGGTTAATCCAGCAAAAATAACGCCGCCAGAAGAACCAAGAGTAAAAGGATTGGGATATATGTTCATAGCTGTTAATGTAACGCTAAAAGTAACAGGCGTGCTTTCATTAGACGCTGCATCCCGAGCAACAATTGAAAAATTATTGACCCCTAATGATAATTGAGCAGAATATGACCAGGCTGAAAATGTAGATAGAGCAGTTATTCCAGAATAAACTACCCCAGTGCTCAAACCATTCACTAATATTTCTACGGTATCAGCTGACATTGATCCGGAAATAGTAAGATTAGAACTCCCGCTAGTTGAAGGGACAGGATTCACAGTTGGCGAGACAGGAGCAATTCTATCAATCGAAGCCGATTCCGGACTAGTTTGTGAACTTTCTAGCCCTCCCATATCAAAAGCACTAAGTTTATAATAATACGTTCCTTCATTTGCAATAACATCTGAATAAGACGTTCTTGATGATTCAACAGAAGCCACAAAAGAATAAGAGCCTATTTGTGAGGCACCCCTATAAACATTATATCCATTCAAGTCTGGCTCACTATTAGCATTCCATGATAATGTTATTTGGTTACTACCACTTTGTGCAGTAAAACCCGATGGGGTTGCAGGCGCGACATTCAAGGCTTTGTATGCATTTATTCTACCCCAACCAGTCCACGAATCATAACCTGGCAAATAAACATCATCGGACGCGCTCACAATGAGATTCGCAACTTGAGTATTTGTTCGCGACGAATTTTGCGAAAAAAGAAGAGCAGCCAAGCCAGCAACAAATGGAGCAGCCATTGATGTTCCCTGCATATAATCATAATTTAAATAATATCCATCATTATTTGCAGTCACATTATATGTTGGCATCGTACTATATATAGCTCTAGGATCATGTAAGTAGAATAATTCTCCTCCAGGTGCACTTACATCAACATAATTATTGTAAGTTGAATAATATGCATGAGAATCACTATTATTTGTTGCAGCAACACTTATGACATTATCATAAGAAGCAGGATAATTAACATAATTGGTTGTCATTCCGTCATTACCAGCTGAAGCAGCTATAACGCAACCCTTACTGTGCGCGTACTGGATCGCGGCATTCATTTCACTCGAATATCCAGGCCCACCCAAACTAAGGTTAATCACATTTGCTCCATTATTAGCTGCATAAATAATTCCATCAGATACGTCTGTCGTAGACGCTTGATTATTGGCGTCAATGACTCTCACAGCCATGATTTTACATCCCCAAGAGAGCCCAGCAATTCCCAAATTATTATCAGTAGAAGCCGCTGCAATACCAGCCACATGAGTTCCATGACCAAGCTCATCACTAGGATCGCTATCGTTATCAACAAAATCCCAACCGCCTGGAGATGTCATCAATTTATTAATCAAATCGGGATGAAGCAAATCAATCCCTGAATCAACTACTGCTATTATGACATTTGAAATGCCAGTTTCTTCGCACCAAGCGAGAGGAGCTTCAATAGTTGCTAAGCCCCATTGCAAAGAATAATAAACGTCATTTGGAACAACTGAGAAACCATGATAAATGAAATTTGGCTCAGCATATTCAACATTCGATAGTTTTTTATAAATTTCAACCATTTCCTTCACCGAAATGCTCTTGCCCTCATCCGAGACAGAAAACAGATAAGCCCCAGCCGTTTGAAGTGCTCTAACAATTTTCAAATGATTCTTTCCACTCAATAAATTAATGGATTGGGCTGAAACCGAGGGCTTAAATTTTACCAATATCTCACCAGCAACAACATCAACATATTCCCCTATCCTTTCGTCATAATACTTCTCGGTTTCTAAAGTCCTTTGTGTCTCCCTTTCTTTTAATATTGCCTGTTCATATTCTGCTTGGTTGTAAGAAAAAGAAGGAAGGCAAAAAAATAAAGAAAAGACAAAAATTATTAGTACTGTTGTGATTCCGTTTTTTGGATACACATTAACCCCTTTGACGTGATTATACGCCTTCATTAGATACCGTCAAAGGGTTTTCTGGGTAATTTCAGTAAAAAAGCGCATCCCCTACTCCATTGACAGTGGTGTCAGAGTACCAGAAAATCAGAAGACCGGAGCTGGAGGATCAGATTACCAGAATACCAGAAAGATCTGATTCTCCAATACTCTGATATTCCAGTTCTGATTATCTGGTCATCTGATAGTCTTAAAAATCCCTTTATGAAAAAAAGCAAGAAATAAGAAGTAGCTCCCTACCTATGCACATCATAGACATCTTTTAAACTGCGGATGGCTTTGATAACCTCTTCAAGATGCTGCTTATCTTTTACATCAACCGTTAGGCGCAAAAAGGCGGAGCTGCCGCGCTTGGTCGAGATCTTGGCAGCTGAAACATTGGTCTTTATCTCCGAGATCTGGCCCAGAATATCCTTGAGCACC
>JBDRNO010000053.1:0-28569 GCA_043811005.1 Bacteroidota bacterium
ACCCCCCCTAAGTCGGATCCCACGTCATGTCGACACTTGTCATGTCGGTGGATAATCGGTGAAATCAAAAATTGGAGAATATTAAATTGTCCTGTGCCATCATCTGAATATAGGGTAAGTTTTGTATTCCTGCTAATAAAATCCCCTCCTGTTCCTTGTAAAAACTCATCTTTATTTTATTTAATTTTGTCTGTGGTTTCATTATTAATAACCGTTTTACCTGCGAATATTGAGAAGTTACCAAAACACCTATCTTCGATCAGGAATTTTAAAGGGTTAATAGTTTTTCGATGAAGAAAATATCAGCTTCTGATAAACAAGGGATTATAGCGAGCCTGGTAAAAACTTTTAAGTACAGGTTTCTGGTCTATACATTTGCTGCCCGTGATCTGAAGGCACAATATGCACAAACCGTTTTAGGGATCATGTGGAGTATTATACGTCCCTTAACAGGTCTTTTAATTTATACAGTTTTTTTCAGGTATTTGCTAAACGTAGATACAGGCAGTGTTCCATATCCTTTATTTGCTTTCAGCGGAATGATCTGCTGGTATTATTTCTCTTATCTTATAAGTAGTGCAGGTACTTCATTATTGGAGGCGCAGGACATTATCAAAAAGATCTATTTTCCGAAATTGATCTTGCCGGTTTCAAAGGTGTTGGTAGGTTTAGTGGAATTCGGCATATCGCTGATTTTATTATTTGTTATGTTAATCATTTGGGGTTTTACGCCAGATCTGAAAATCCTCCTGTTTCCTTTTCTGATCGCGTTGAATATAATAACCGCATTTTCCATTGGCATCTGGCTAAGTGCCCTTACTGTCCGCTTCAGGGATTTTCATCACATCATACCTTACTTAGTGAATTTTGGCATTTTTCTGACCCCGGTTTTTTACCCGGCTACACTTATACCATCCAAATACTACTTTTTTATCTACTTAAATCCTATGGCAGGTGTTATTGAGGGTTTCAGATGGGTTCTGTTTGGCGGAGCTGTACCATCTGTCTATTTTTTAGTTGGTTTCATCCCTGTAATCCTATTATTTATCAGTGGATTGTATTATTTTACGAGGATAGAAGGTAGAATGACGGATATTATTTAGTTAGTCTATTAAGTAACCCCACCCTAACCCTTCCGCCAGCTGGCGGAGAGACACAGAGTGGGTTATCAGATTGAATGCACAAATCACGACTTTATAGACAGGCTCTATTTGGTCTTCTTATTACCTCAATGTAATATTTGAACAGATAATGTATCGCTGAAAGAACAATAATAAAATCCATTACTTGTGTCCATCTTTTCTCACCGGTGGAAAATATAGTGATAAGAACAAAATTTATGAAAACGAAATAAAATATTGCTGGCGCATTAAAGATCGTTTGTTTGCCTTTGGAAATTAAAACAATAAGCAGCGCTACAAGCATTAGCAATGCGAGGGAGAAATAATTATTATCTTCAATAGGGTAATAAACAGGGAGAAGGACTAATGGTAGTACAATAATTCCTGATACCCGGTAAAACAATGTCTTTGTCAGTAATTTACTGCTATATCGGAAGAGTGTCTCCACAATAAACAGGATCAGTATGACCCACAGGTATTTGAAATGCGAAAACCCCGAATTGATTTTATTCCACATTAATTTGAAGATAAGAAGCGGATGATATCTGTAAAAATTAACGATCCTGCAAATACTTGATGCATCACCCATGTTGTCATTATTATAAAAACTATCTTTATTAATTCGCCATTCAGAGCTCCCCCCATTCCCGCTAACGTATTCATTATGACCGTCAAGAGCATAATGTTTTCGCCCCAGAACCCGTAAAATATCGAATGATGATCCGGTCATTATTTTTTTCAACAGAGCCAACTTTATTACCGGATTAATAATAGTGTCTGTTAATTTATATCCATTTCTTTTTATTGCAGGAAGGATACTGTCTAATAATACCCTTTTCTCCTCCGGGAGCAGATCCCTGTCTGAAAGAAATCCTCTTCCTAACTGTGGTGAAATGCTATCTAATAATATGCCTTTATCATATAGAGACAGATCATTATTCAAAAGGACGGTTTTAATTTGCATTAAGGTGTTTTTTATTGAACTTTTCTGTATGTTCACAAAAGTGGTCCATGGAATGATCGGAAGCACGAAAAATGTCAACGTGATCAAAAGGTTTTTAATTATTCTATTTTCCCTGGTTTTATAAAATCGAATTAACAGGTACGAAAAAAACAAGAAAGGTATAAACACCAGGCTTCCCTTTACGAGCATGCTAATTCCAAAGGTTAATCCCAGGATTATTGATGTAGCAAAATTCTTTCTCGATTCGAAATAAATATATGAAAAAACCATCAGGAATATTGTGAAAATCAACAGGGATTCGGACATAATAAGTTCAGATATCCTAAAATTTTGGGCAATGAATAAAGGGCTTGCGATTAAGCCGCTGAAAAATCCCGGACTCTTCCAAAAGCAGTAACCTATCCAAGGCAAAAAAGCCGCAACAATGATTAATAATAATAATTGTATGTGTTTAGCAATAAGGGGACTAATGCCAAAGACCTTATAGACCATACTGAGGAAAAGGGGATACCCGAGATTTCTGTGAATATCGACAATGCCGGTGTAAGTGTTAAATATATTGAAGTACTTCGGATTGTAATTACAGGCAAATTTATATTCTTCAAACTTTTCAATCTTTCCCGAACGGTGAAATCCATTTCCTTTTGTAAAATTTACTGCTATTGACTGGTAGGACCACGTATCACTCGATAACAATGCAGTGTCTGTGAAATTTGCTATTTGTGAGAAAATGGCAAAATAGATCACAACTAAACTCAGAGCAAATGCAATTTTGAAGTTCCTTTGTCCTAATAGTAAATTTATTTTATGGTATCGGAATTTCATTTTTAATAAATTTGCGGTAAATAATCAGTACTATTAGCTTTTCTATTGATATTAACAATAAGAGATGGTTTTTCAACAAAACTAATCAAAATTTTGTTTGGAGATAATTTATGTGTTTAGTAACATTTTCATGGGAAAACCCGGATTCATTAAAAAAGGTTAAAGAATTCAGGCTAAAAAATCAAGTAACCTGGGCTCACATTGAACTGACTGATGTTTGTAATTTTAATTGTGAGTGGTGTTATACTGAAGTAGATCCAGATAAAAAAACTTATATGAGCTTGGAAACAATTGAAAAGCTCATAATGGTCTTAGCTAATTCTGGCGTAAAGCAAATTACATATGCAGGTGGGGAGCCATTAATGTATCCGTATATTAAAGAAGCAGTTGAACTTGCATATAAGAATGGAATGATAGTGCATATTAACAGTAATGGTTATTTTCTCACTAAACATTTAGCCAGGGAATTAAAAAAACGAGGTTTGTCACAAATACAATTGAATATTAGTTCGTTGGATGCACAACTACATGATAGAATACATGGAAAGGCCGGTGCGTTTTACCATGTAATGAAAGCTATGAGAAATGCTGAAGATGCCGGAATAACCAGGGTAGTACAAACTGTTCTCACAAAACAAAATGAAAATAAGATTTATGACATAATGAAGTTTGTCCGGGAAAGATTTGATGTTGAACGTTGCAGGGTTTGGGATGCTACTCCATCTGGTACAGCATTAGGAAAATATGATTTATATCCGTCAAATTATCCAAAAACTCTTGAAAAAATCACAGAATTTGCAGCAAAGTTGGGTGCAAAACATGTTTTATCATACGAGCCGCTTTTCCCTATAAATTATAATTCACCAATAGATATTACACATTTACCTTGTCCAAGCAGTGATGGGATATTAGCCCACATATTTGCAGATACTAATGTTTATTTTTGCAGTACACTTAGAGACGAACCATTATACAATGTCTTGGATTATGATAACATTAGTGATGTTCATAAAACTAAGATCAAAGAATTTAAGAAAAATTTCTATACTTCTTCAAATTGCCATCTTTGTAAATATTCGAAAATATGTAATATGGGTTGCCCTACACGTTCAAAAATAAATAATAATGAAATTGATTATCAGTGTCATATTTAGTCCGTTACATCTAAAATTTTTTCCACATTTGTCACAATATTTGTACAAAGGCACTGGAACGATGAAACATCAAGGATTACGCGAATCGCGAATATCAACGTGAATTATGCGAATATTATTCGCTTTATTCGCGTCTGATTAGCGATTTGCGTAATTTTAATCATAAAACTTCTATGGTTATGGATTAGTCCAGTTTATAATATATTAGAACATTTTATATGAAGAATAAAATAAATATTCCTTTTTACAATGTTGAAAGACTTTTTCGGAAATACTCAAAAGAAATTATCAGCACCGTTTCTTCGGTTTATTCAAGTGGAAGGGTATTAATGGGTCCTGAGATTGAGGAATTTGAAGGGAAGATAAGCAAGATGTGTAACAGAAAATATGCTCTTGCAGTCGGAAGCTGTACGGATGCTTTATATTTTGCCCTGTTGAGTTCAGGTATTGGAAAAAATGATGAAGTTCTGGTTACATGCTTTTCATATATTGCTTCTGTTACACCAATATTGATGGTGGGGGCTATCCCTGTTTTTATTGATATTGAACCGGATTATTTCATGATGGATCTATCAGATGTTGAAGCGAAGATAACTGGTAAAACAAAGGCAATAATTGCCGTTAACCTGTTCGGGCAAACCCTGCCCATTGATAGATTGGAAGAAATTGCCGCAAGGAATGGTCTTGTTTTGATAGAAGATGCCGCTCAGTCTTTGGGGAGTAAATATGAAGGCAATCCTGCCGGCAGTATGGGATTAACCAGCTGCTTAAGTTTCGATCCCGTAAAGATAATAGGGGCATTTGGTGCTGGTGGAGTTCTTTTAACTGACGATGAAACAATTTATCGAAAAGTGAAGAAATTGAGATACCACGGTAAAAATATGGAGAGTGGCACATTTGAAATACTGGGATATAACAGCCGTATCGCGACCTCACAGGCAGCTCTGATAAGTATGCAGTTAGACCTGCTTGATGATTGGATTAAAAAGCGAAATGAAATTGCTGCTGCCTATGATAGAGAATTAAGCGTTATAAATGATATAGAAATACCTAAGTCACGCAAAGGAGATAGTCATATTTATCATAAGTATGTTATCAGGGTGGAGAACAGGGATGACCTGAGAAAATATTTGGCTGATAATGGTGTTAAAACCATGGTACATTATAGTGAAGCATTATTTGAATATCCTTTATTTAACAATTACAAATACCATGCGGAAAATTTAACCGTTGTTCATAATGTTAAGAACAAAGTGATCTCACTTCCAATTTATCCCGAATTGGAAAATGAGGAAATTCAATATATTTGTAATGTTATTAAAAAATACAAGGCAACTTAAGGACATGGCTTTGTAACCCGATAGCTCCAGATATTTATCGGGACGGATTGATAAAAAAAATTATTCTATAGAATTAAGTTAAGAATAAATATGTTAATAATTGGCACAGGAGGAATGGGTAAAGAGGTATTAGGAACTTTGATTACCTATGAAAAATGTGATGAAATATGTTTTTTTGATGAAGATCAAAATGCAGCGGGATTATTGTATGATAAATTTAAAGTCCTGGTGTCCCTGGAAGAGGCAGAAAAATATCTTCGAAATACCGACAATAAATTTATTACAGCTATTGGACACCCCCGGTTGAGAGAAAAGCTGACAAAAAAGATTGAAAAACTGGGTGGGAAGTTAACCTCATTGATTTGTTCAAATGTTTTTATTTTCCCGTTTAACGATACTTATGAAGGGATTTTTGTTCATCCGGGGGTAGGGATCTCACATGGCGTACAAATAGGGAGATCTTGTGTCTTGCACATAAATTCTTCTATAGGCCATGATACCACAATCGGTAACTATGTGACGATCGGGCCAGGCGCTTCAATTGTAGGCCCCACAATCATTGGTGATTATTCTTATATCGGGGCGAATGCTACTGTATTACCGGATATAAAAATAGGTAAAAATGTCATTGTTGCTGCCGGAGCAGTGGTAAACAGGGATTTATGTGATTACGAAACCTTTATAGGAGTGCGAACATGAATTATTTCAAGTTGGCAACGTAAACACCTTCCCGAATGTCGCCATTCTTATGTAATTCTTAAAGCTTTTCTCTGTCTCCTTCTCAATATCACATAACTCCTTTTCAGATAGGTCATCGATAAAACAAGTAGGGTCTTCTCCAAAGACATCCCCGGTTTTATAATAAGCTAAAGCCCTGCACCCTCCACAGGTAAACCGGTATTGGCAATTTCCGCACTTGCCTCCAAAACTATCTCTTTGCAAAATTCTTTTGAACTGATCAGATTCTGTCAGAATTTGTCGCAAATCTTCAGTCAGCACATTGCCTGCCGAGACATTATCTAATAACAGAGGACAGACAGATACATCACCTTCAGGATTAATACCGTAAAATGAACCGCACCAGCAACCAATAGAAGGATTGGTTGGAACCATGTCATTTTTTTCTGTCTGTCCGGTTGCATTCTCATAGGTGTCAGGAGATAAAAAATGGGGAGTGTAACTTACACTGCCATGAAATTGTCTGCGTAATGTTGGATGAAAGTATTTGCGTAGTATATCTGAATTATACATAAGATCACAACTATTGCAATTTCTGATAACAAATGGGATCCTGTTAAACGGCAACTTTAATTCCCGGATATTTTTTACCGTGTCGGAAAACGAATGGGTATTGAATTTGCCGATGGTAACACAAATATTGATCCCGATGTAATTTTTTTCCAATAAATATATTTTTTTCAGGATATATCCACTGGTTATCTGTCTTGTGCTTTTGTTGTTCTTATCAAAAGAGTCCACTCCTAGTGAAATAAGAAGATTATCCCCTAATATTGTTTTTAATTTTTGAATGTTTTTTTCATTTAAAGTTGTACCATTAGAGACAATCGATATCCGGAAGCCAATTTTATTAGCTTTTAGCAATAAGTCATAAGCATCCTTCCTCAACAAAAATTCGCCTCCTGAAAGGTTGATGAATCGCGTTCCTAATTCATAAGCAGGGTATAAGATCCGGTTTACGATCTCATCAAATGTCATATCATCAGAGTTGTCAAATTTCCCATTTGAACCAGTTGAACAATATTTGCAGGATAGATTGCATGAACGGGTCGTTTCAAGATAAAGAGTATGGAAATGTGGCAGCATATTGTTTGTGCTTATTGGCATATAAACTATAACAAAGATATTTAAAGATTGAATATATATTTATAATTTTGTAAGAATATATCTTCGCAAATTTATACGTATCACGAATTTCAATGTTTATTTCTCGCAAAGATGCCAAGAACGCCAAGTTTTTCATTTTGTTCTTTACGAGCTTTGCGTAAAACTTAGCGGTTTATGCTTAAAATGGTTTTTTAATCAATTTGCGAAGCTATGTTCCCAGAGTATAAATTGTCGATATAATTTTTTTGATATATAATGAACAAAAGGGTTGTTGTAACAGGCGTAGGAGTTGTTGCGCCAAATGGTGTAGGCAGGAAAAATTTCCTCAATGCCATTAAGGCAGGTAAATCGGGGATTAAGTTCATCCCTAAATTAAAAGAATTAAATTTCGGGTGCCAGATAGGTGGAATTCCGGATATTAGCAATTCTTCCTATAATAATTTAATTGATAATTATGGTATTTCTCCTTACAGTATTACTATTAAATATGCTTGTATAGCCGGCTTGGAAGCATGGGAAGACGCTGGTTTTGCAATCCCTGATTATGATTCAGCAGAGATAAATCATGAGTGTGGAATTATAATTGGCAGTTCTGTAGGTAATGTGGAACTTTGGGGAGAAATGGTTGTTCCATTGGTTAACAGGGGAATACTAAAAAGATTGGGGGGAAGGACAATGGAACAGGTGATGTTTAGTAGTCCTGGTGCACATCTTTCAGGGATATTAGCTTTGGGCAACATGGCTGTTGCCAATTCCAATGCATGTGCTACAGGAACGGATTCGATTTTATTGGGATACGAGAGAATTAAGGACGGCAAAGCCAGGATAATGATGGTTGGCGGGACTGAAGGTTGTTCTCCTTATGCCTGGGCGCCTTTGGATTCAGCAAGAATTACTACCAGAAAATATAATGACAGACCTGGTTCAGGAAGCAGACCAATGAGCGCTTCGGCAAGTGGTTTCGTTCCCGGAGCTGGAGCCGGTATTTTGGTAATTGAAGATATGGAATCAGCTCTTAACAGAAACGCTGAGATATATGCTGAAATATCCGGTGGACATATAAATTGCGGAGGACAAAGACAGGGGGGCTCCATGTCTGCACCTAATTCTAACGGGGTTCGAAAATGTATTGAGGAAGCTATTAAAGATGCTAAGATAAAGCCCGAAGAAATTGACTGCATCTCAGGACACCTGACTTCTACAATGGCTGACTCACTTGAGATCAAAAACTGGGCTGATGCTTTAAACAGAAAAAAATCAGGGTTCCCTTATGTTAATTCCTTGAAATCCATGACCGGACATTGTCTGGGCGCCTCGGGTGCTATAGAGACAATAGCCAGCCTCATGGAAATATATCACAACTTCATTCACCCTTCGTTAAATTGCGAAGACCTGGATTCTGAAATTGCCGAAATGGTTGACGAAAATTTAATACCGGGGAAAACCATCAGTAATATTAACGTTAATTGTATTGCCAAAGCGAGTTTTGGATTCGGAGATGTTAATTCATGCCTGATATTGAAAAAATTTGATGAATAAGAACATAGCTTTAAAAATAAACAATATAGAGAGTAAATTTCTATATAAAAAATTAAGATCATGGAAGAAATATACAATAAAATAATTTCTGTTCTGAAGAAATATTCTTTTGATAAGAAAATTATTGAAAAAGCTTCCCCTGAAGCTGACATCACTAAAGATTTAAAAATAAATTCAGCGAGAATAGTTGATATTGTTCTGGATATTGAAGATATATTTCATATTGAGATTGATAACAAATCTCTCGAAAGCATTCGTACGATAAATGACATTATTACTGTGATAGATAAAAAAGTTAAAGAAGAGAACATAAATGGCATATATTGGAAACGATATAATATCACTTAAAGATAAAAGAAATCAGAAAAGTTTTTCTAATCCCAGGTATCTGAAGAAAGCATTTACCAAGTGCGAGAATGATCTTATCTGTCATTTTAATCATTTTGATTACCTGCCATATCTTATTTGGACATGTAAGGAAAGTGCTTATAAAGTTCTGGTCAAGAGAGGTTTAAGGAAATCCTTTTCCCCGAAAAAGTTTAAGGTATGCTTCAACCGAAAGGAATTTAAAAATAATACACCCATCTCACCCAACAGCAGGCAAAAAAAAGAAACCCTTGATAATAATTTTTACGGAAACGTACAATATGACAGAGTGAATATTTCCACATTTTCACAGATTAATAAAGATTATATTCATACAATAGGTTCAGATTGTAAAATTCCGGCTCTGAAGATCAATCGTGGAGTAAAAAAAATCGCGCCAGTTGATGCAGACAGGCAAAGCCTGTACACACGAATGTATCTGATTAAAAATTTAGCAGAAAATTTCCATGTTGATAAATCTAATATAAGGATCATTAATAATGAATTAACTTGTATCCCATTTGTTCAAATCAATCATTCAACTGTTGATGTTGAAGTCTCACTGAGTCACGATACAGGGTTTATCTCTTTTACTTATTTATTTAAGGATATAACTTTGTAAATTAATCCGCCAACTGGCGGATGGCACTAAAGCTCAAAAGCACAAAATCCCACTAAATTTTTTTGTGGATTTTTGTGTTTCAGTGTTTTTGTGGCAAAAAACAAAGAAATTCCAATGCAATAAATTAATTGCTGCGTATTTTTGGAAGAATGCAAAAAAAATTCTCTTATCGAAAAAAAACTTATATCAAAGTCGTCATTTTATTGTCATTCATTATTCTCTTTTGCGTTATTTATGAAGTGGCTTTAAGGATCAAAGGGATACAACCTTTCCAACCCAAAATCCATAATATCATCTATGAACCTGAATTTATTTTCGCCCCCAGTTCAACACTGGGCTATACCCTTAAACCGGGGAAATTCAAATTTACGATGTGTGACCTTGACTCTTTAACTTTCAATCCGGTTCATAATAATGATTCCCTCAGGATAACAAGGGCTCTTCAATCTGAAAAAAAATACATCTCTAAAGAAAAGGTTTACATCTATGGCGCTTCATTCACTTATGGCTTTGGCATTGAAGACAGTTTGACATACCCTTATTTGCTCCAGAAGGCATATCCGCACCTGAATTTTGTTAATTTTAGCGTCCCTGGTTACGGAACAATACACGCTTTATTGCTGTTAAAACGGGCTGTAATGTATAATGAAATTCCGTCCGTGGTTGTTATCAACTATTCTTTTTATCATGATGATACAAATACATTGCCGAGAAAAACCAGGGAGACTATCCTCAGGTTTTCCAATATGTTAAACGAAAATTTTATTAAAAAATCCAGCTTTCCCTATGCAGATATTGATCATGGCGGGAAATTAATGATTGATTACATCCCTTGCGGATCGTTCTATACGGAATGGCTGCTAAGGCGTTACTCTGCTTTTATCAATTTTCTGGAGATGAAATACAATGAAACAGAAGGAAAGTTTTATGACAATCACATGGTGTCAAAAAAAATTATTAATGAGATCCACAAATTGTGTTTAAAAAACAATATCACATTGGTTGTCGCGGGAATTAACAATGCTGATCTTACAAGAGAAATGTTGGCATATTGTGATACATTGGGTATTTTAAATTCGGATATATCTGTTGATCTATCCGCTGAAAGCAAGTTCCGGCTTCATCCTAAAGACGGACATCCCAATGCACCGGCTCATGCCGAATTTGCAAATAAATACATCAAATTCTTTAGGGAAAATTCATTGCTCAATGATGATGAAAATGAATAAAAATCTTTTGAGAGTTCTTAGAATCTTTTTAATTATTGTATTTATCCTGCTTGCTGTCATTCATGGTTTTTTATTATATTTTGGGATCTCAAATGTTATTGGAGGCATATTATTTATATTATTAACCGGGATCGCAGTTTTTTATATCGCTAAAAAGACAGCTGGAATACTCAGCATAAAACGTGCTGTAAAAACCAATATCAGGTTACTCTTAATAACGATCTTTTTGCTCTGGGCAGGTGTTGAATTATTTTTAAGATTTGGCATATCAAAATATGCCAATTATTCTGAAAAAAACGGTTTGTTTTTGTATATTTCACCTTATACCGTTAAAGAAACTCTTTGGTATTCTCCCTGGCAAAAGAACGTTCATGTTTACAAACCTTATCATAGTAAAATTATCAATTTAAAAGAATATAAATATAAACTGGAAACAAACTCAGAGGGATTAAGAGATGGAGAGTTTTCCACATTCAAGCCGGTTGATGAATACAGGATTATTGGACTGGGCGACTCTTTTACTGAAGGTCGGGGTGCATCAGCTGATTCAACATGGGTAAAACATCTCAAGAGAATTTTGCAGCAAGATTCCGGGAAACAAAAGATCACTGCCATTAATGCCGGCATTAGCGGCAGTGACCCTTTTTTCGAGTATGCTTTACTGAAAGAACGGTTATTAAAATATCAGCCCGATCTGGTGATTATAGCAATAAATAATTCGGATATATATGATATTATCATAAGAGGAGGAATAGAACGGTTTCAGGAAGAAGGGTGTATAAAATACCGAAGTGGACCTAAGTGGGAATGGCTGTATGCTACCAGCTATATCTTCAGGCATATAATTCATGATATTTTTGAATATGACAGGATGTTCTTGCAGCATCATGAAAAAGCAATTGAGACAAAGCAAGCACTTGCTCAAATTTATTCCTGCATCTTAAAGTTTGATGAACTGGCTAAAGAAAATGGGTTTGATCTGTTAATAGTATTCCATCCAATGGAATATGAAGTTTTGGAAAAAGAATACGCATTTGGCGATCTTCTCACTCAAATCTCTTCTGAAACAAATATCATGGTTTTGGATCTGCTCGATTATTATATCAATGAAGAAAAATTATCATCAGAAAATTCATCAGAATATTACTGGAAAACTGACAGGCATCACAATTCAAAGGGATACCGGATTTTTGCAAAAGGAGTGGGAAAGAAATTGTTAAATTTGTATTTAACTGAGCACACACAATAAATACTACTTTATGGATGGACTAAATAACACGCCTATGTCAAAAAACAGTATATTGGTAACTATTGGGATTGTAGCTTATAATCATGAAAAGTTCATTTCCCAAGCTGTAGATAGCGTATTGATGCAAAAGGTGAATTTTGACTATGAGATAATTATTAATGATGATGCCTCCACAGATAAGACCCGCGATATTTTAAAAAAATACCGGGAAAATTATCCTGACAAGATAAATCTACTGCTTTCTGAAAAAAATGAGGGTGCTCGTAAAAGCGGCATGAAAATTTGCCGGAACAGCAATGGTAAATACTTAACCTGGTTTGATGGTGACGATTACTGGATTTATGAGAATAAATTGCAAACCCAGGTAGATTTCCTGGAAGCAAATCCTGAATATAATGGATGCTTTCATGACGCCAAAATAATAAGCACTATGGATACTGATGAACGATCAAACCAATTGGCAAAAAACCAATCCCAAAAAGACTTCAAATGTTATTCTCAATTTACCAGGTACAGCCCTGATTTTTATCCGTGGCATCTGCTTCATAGAAATATTATCCCTACCGCTTCGTTGATCTTCAGGAATAAAAAAAACTGCTTAAATATTTTTCTCAATTGCAGTGAAACCACATTATCGCTGAACTGGGCATTGCACCTTCAACTTATCAAAGACGGTAAATTCAAATACCTTAACGAGTTATGGTCGGTTTATAATGACCACCCTGAGGGGATCAGCAAGAAACGTGATTTGAATTCCTTTAAGATGTCGAACATAGAAATATTAAAAAATTTACTTACTGATGATTATTATAAATATCTCAAGAAAGATATCTACGAATGTATGACGAATGAATACATGCAGATCATGCTCAATCCCGAAACCATGAAAAGCTCAAAAGGGTTCTTTTATAAAATAATACTTAATTATCTCTGGTCTTGCATAAAAACTGCTTTTTATTTTGCAAGGTATTATCATCATTCAAAGAACATAACTTCTTGATTTGATTAAAAAGGAAAATTGTATTAAATTTGAGTGAAGAAAAAATATGATATAGTTACTGGTTTCTGGCCTTCGCCTGCCAAAGCAGGCTACGGCCTGCGAAGGCTGGTTACTGGTAGCTGGCAAGGATTACTTTCCTATAATATTATCGAAAAAACCAGAAGCCAGAAACCAGAGACCAGTAGCTGTTTATTTAAAGCACAAAGGATAGATTTCAATATTTGTATATTGAAATTCCGATATTATTAAATAAAATCAAATGTGTGGAATCATCGGACGTTTAAATTCTCATGAACCTGTTGACCGGAGAATATTTACTCAAATGCGTGATTCGATGTTTCATCGCGGTCCTGATGATTGTGGATTATATTTTTCAGAAGACCAATTGCTCGCACTTGGACATCGAAGGCTCTCCTTGATTGATCTGACTGAAAACGGCAGACAACCTCTAAGTAATGAAGATAAAACAATTTGGCTTACTGTCAACGGGGAGATATACAACTTTGCTGAGTTGAAAGATCAACTTAAAAAATGCGGACACCGGTTTTCATCAAATACCGACTCTGAAGTGATAATACATGGCTATGAAGAATGGGGCATTGAGGTTCTGAATAAATTGAAGGGAATGTTTGCCTTTGCTCTATGGGATCAGGATCAGCAACAATTGTTCCTGGCAAGAGACCGGTTCGGTATTAAACCGTTGTATTATTATTCAGATAGAAACACTTTTATTTTTGCTTCTGAGATCAAAGGAATTATCACAGACAAGGAAGTTCCCCAAAAAATAGATTTTACTTCCTTTTGTGATTATTTTGTTTATCGTTATGTACCCAGCCCGAAAACCATTTGGGAAAACATATATAAATTGCCACCTGCACATTATATGCTTGTCAATAAAAGTGGAAAGACAAGTATTAACCGTTACTGGGAAATTCCTTTGGGAAATAATAATATCCCGAAAGAGGAAGTAGTAGAAAAAGTTGATGAATTGCTTCTTCAATCAGTTAAGGGCCATATAGTAAGTGATGTTCCTATTGGTTCGTTTTTAAGTGGCGGATACGACTCAAGCGCACTGGTTTATTACATGAGCAGATTAGATTATCCCACTCAAACATTTTCAATCGGTTTTGAGAACTGGAAAGACAGCGAGCATAAATATGCCGAGATCGTTGCCAACAGGTTTAAAACCCGGCATACTTCAAAGATCGTATGTAAGGAAGAATTGGATTTGGTTGAAAAATTATCATATTACTACGATGAACCAATCGCTGACATATCTATCATACCAACTTATGTTGTTAGTAATACAGCTAGTCAGCATGTAAAAGCAGTCCTGTCAGGAGAGGGTGCAGATGAAATATTCGGGGGTTATACCTGGCATAAGACATACTTAGATAATGTAAAAGACATTTCTTTTTTTGAAAAGATAAAAAACCGGTTGGGATTGAATGATAAACCATTTGGAGTGGAGGAATACAGCAATGCAATGGCGATGGGAAAATTTGATGAACAAGCGCTTAAAAAACTCCTGAACGATGACCTGTCTCCTCATATCCAGCAAAATGCAGACTGGTTTTATCAAAAACACTTCAGAAGAAATCTCTCTCCTGTAAAATCATTCCAGTATCTTGATGTGAACAGCTTTATGAGTGAGCTTGTACTTGCCAAAATAGATCGCTCAAGCATGGCAAACTCACTGGAAGTCCGTGTTCCCTATCTCGACCATGATTTAGTGGAATATATGTTTCAGATAAAAGAAAATGTATATTTTAAAGAAAACCACAAGAAATACGTTTTGTATGAAAACATTAAAAATTCATTGCCTGATGTGATATTACAGCGGTCAAAGCAAGGCTTTGTCGGACCTGACAGCTATTACCAGGATTTGAATTGGTATAAAAATGTTTTATTAGATGGGAAATTATTGGCTGATGATATTATTAAAAGGAAAACGGTTGAAGAATGGTTGCAAGCAGAAGACCACTGGCGATTATGGAAAATTTTGGTGATGGAGCATTGGTATGCGAGATGGTGCTGAACTCGCGTAAAATAACAATTCAACCTTTATCACATAAACTGGCGTAACCAGAACCAAAAAGGTGTAGAAATATTTCGTAGCAATATGTCGTCTATTAAGTAATCCATAACTCTATTAATTATTTTTTACCAAAATTGACAAAGATTTCAATTGTAATGGAATAAAATCATGCTTACCCAAATGATAAACCATCACGATATTTTTATATGCCCTTCCTGTGGAGGAGGTTTGGATGTGGTTGGTGATATGATAAAATGCCAGGTATGCCATTCCGGATATCAAACCGAAAATGACATCCCCCTGCTTTTTGTGCCTAATAGCTGGAATAGTACGAAGAAAGACGTTACAGAAAAAGTCCGCTCGTTTTATGAACAAACACCTTTCCCTAACTATGAAGCTTTGGAAACAGCAGCAGACCTGATCCGAAAAGCGGAAAAAGGGCATTTTGCTCATATGTTGGACAAACAAATTCCTTTCAATATAAAAGTGCTGGACGTAGGATGCGGTACAGGACAGCTAAGTAATTTCCTATCTATTTCAAACAGGTTTGTCTTTGGAGTGGATATGTGCCTTAACTCACTGAAATTAGCTCAAAATTTTAAAATAAATAATGATTTGGAAAGAGCGGGATTTTACCAGATGAACCTGTTCAAACCCATATTCAAAGAAGAGAGCTTTTCACTTGTTATATGTAATGGTGCGCTCCATCACACAAGCGCTCCCTTTGCCGGGTTTCAAGCTATTTCAAAACTTGTAAAAAAAGGTGGCTACATTCTCATCGGTTTATACAACAGTTATGGTAGAATTGCAAATGACATCCGCAGTAAAATTTTCAGAATTTTCAACGACAGGTTTAAATTTATTGACCCGCGTTTAAGAGATAAAAAGATGTCAGAACTTAAAAAATTCACCTGGTTCATTGATCAATATAAAAATCCGCACGAATCAAAACATACAATAGGTGAAGTGCTGGAATGGTTTAAGCAAACCGGTTTTGAATTTATAAGCAGCGTACCAAGATCCAATGTTTTTGAAACGGCTCTAAAGAATCCCAGGTTATTTGAGCCATGTTCAAAAGGCAACCCTTTGAGCCGCATCATAGCTCAGATCAACCTGCTTTTTACAATGGGTAATGAAGGCGGATTCTTTATTATGATCGGGAGGAGGAAGAATTAGAATTTGTTTATAAAGTCATGATTTGTGCTTTCAATCTGATAATCCCCTCTGTGTCTCTCCGCCAGCTGGTGGAAGGATTAGGGTGGGATTAATTTAAAAACAGACACGAATTATGATTCATAGCAAGAATACATATTATGTTAATTGCTTTCTTGCTATCTTTGTTTTCGGGAAAGGGTGACGTGACTTTTTTGTGCCTGAATCTTAATTTTTTTATTCTATGGAATTCTTCAAAGATTACTGGGGTTATGTCAAAGAGAGAAAAAAATGGTTCTTAATACCTGTTATTTTGATATTGTCATTATTGGGATTTATAATAGCAGGTGGAGGTGGCAGCTCTGCAGTAACACAACTTATTTATGCTATGTTTTAGTGCCTTAAAAGTGACTCCTTGTCCACTTTATGTATATTTCGTTAAAGAATTAATATGAGTAATAAATCATGAGCTGGTTTACAAAAAATCCATTTAAGGCAAAAGTGTTGTTCGGGTTGACTCTTGTTCTTTTCTTTTTCATTCTTTTACTTCTCACCGAGCTGATCCTGGGCTATTTTTCATATAAAAATAAGTATAGATCACTTTTAAATTCTAACCATAGGTTTGTCCGGTTAAAAGAGAATCCACCCAATTTGAATATGCAATATATTATGAGTGAAGATGCGAAAAAAAAGAATAACATCGTCAATCTGTCAGAGGATAAATTTATATTAAGAACTGATATGGATGGTTTTGTTGAACCGAGTAAAATTCACAATAATGCTGATATGAATATATTCTTTATTGGTGGCTCAACAACCGAATGCAGGGCGCTTGATGAAAAAAAAAGATTTCCATATTTGGTGGGCAGGATATTAGAAGAAAAAACCGGCTTAAAGATCAATTCTTTTAATGCCGGTGTAAGCGGGAATCATTCATTTCACTCCATTGATATACTTTTAAATAAAATACTGCCATACAAACCGCAAATAGTTGTATTTAAACATAACTCAAATGATATTTTATTAATACCATATGGCAGCTATTGGAACAATTCATCAAAAAAATCATTGATCACATATTCCAATAACACAGGAAACAAAAAAGAACCGGACAATAATCTCCTGTTCCCTGTACTCGGAGAATGGGCTGGTAATGCTATCTCATTGTTCTCAAAGACCTCCGAATTAGCTGAAGATCACATACCCTATAATTATCCGAAGTATTCTGAGGTTGGCGGAAAGAGAATTGTTGTAAACAAAAATGAAGTAACAACTCTCTATAGAAATTCTTTAAGAACCTTTGTTGAAATCTGCAAAACATGGAATATTGAACCGGTTTTTATGACGCAGGTAATATTAAATCAAAACAATATAAAACCCATGAATGATATTCCTGATGTGTTTGAATTCACCATGCCGGAGAAACCCATGCAGGATTCTGCAATATTGACAGTTCTATATTCATATCACCATGTTTTTAATGGCATTATCCGTGAAGTTGCTACAGAAGAAGAAATCACATTAATAGATTTAAAAAACCTCGTCCAAGCTGATGACCACAGGTATTTATATGACCTGTATCATTATAACGATGCGGGCTCTGAACTTGTAGCTCAAATAATCTCAAAGCATCTATTGGACCTAACCTGTATAAAGCAGAAGAGAAATTAATAAGAGCCATTGTCTATTCAAACACGCTATATAATCTTAGGGCTTGCGAGGAGCGGAACTACTGTAACTCATTTTGCATTAATGGGACATCCCAATGTCAGCGCCCTTAATGACGAGGTAAAGGTTTCTTTTTTTACCGATGGGATCAGCACATTCACTCAACGCAACGATAATCAAAGGGAAAAGGACAAAGGGTTTATTGCTTTGTTTGATGCCATTACTTCCATTTTTGCCAATGAAAATACGAGAGCATTGGGGCTTAAATGCATTCCAGACTCACCAAAATCTGCAAAAGATCTGGTGGGTGCCTTGAAAAAACATTTTATAGATCATAAAATAATCATTACTGTCAGGGAAGATCTTGTGGCGCAATTAGGTTCTCTCATCAGGGCTGATACTACCGGGAATTGGCACTCATGGAGGCAACATGGAAAAGAAAAGGAGCTTACCATTGTGATTAAGAAGTCTCATTTGAAAAAATATATTTATACGTGTTTGGAAATATCTGCAGAGTTGAAAAAACTACATAAGACCCACGATGTATTGGAATTCTATTATGAAAAGAATTTTTTAAATAATTCACAACCTGATTTTATTGAACTATTTGATTTTTTGAATTTGCCTCGTGAGAATGTTACCTGGTTAAAATCTGAGAAAGTAGCGCCTGCCCCGGAATTATACATTAAAAATTACGCGAAGTTGAAAAGATTGCATGAAGAAATAAAATGATTTTACTATACAAAACATACAAGGCATTCATTTATTTCTTTTTACTGCTAGCTATAGCTTCATGCAGTTTAAACCAAAATGAACAACCCGGGAGTAAGAGTTTTATTCTAAATACTGAATCCCCTGATTTCAAAGTAATTAAATTAATGAACAGGGGGTATGAACAGGCAGTTTTTAAAATGAAAATTAACAACAATTTATTTTACAATGATGATGACCTCCTCAATGAAATTAAACAAATGGAACCTGAGTTTCCCGATGAATCCCTGGAAAGAAAAACATGGCGGTTCGTCAAGGATAACAGTCGTTTTAATAGTCCTCTGACAGAAGAAACCTGGCAGCATTCACCATCATTGTTTATTAATTCCATCGGATTTGGATATTGTGATGACAGGGCATCTGTATTGTCTTTTCTTTGGCAAAAAGCCGGTTTCACTTCGCGGGTATGGAACCTTGGAGGACATGTAGTTGCTGAAGTATATATTGATAACAAATGGCAGATGTATGATGCTGATTTTGAAATCTATTATCACAATGATGAGAATAAAATAGCCAGTGTTGCGGAGTTGGCTGATAATCCTTCTATAATATTGGAATCGTATCATATGGATATAAAATGCAAGGATATAATTAGTAAGATAAGGTGGTGTTCAAATATGACTGTAAAATTATATTCAAGTAAAGAGAACAACAGTGTGTCTGATTGGTATTCGCAACCTGTAGTTTCAAATAACCTGGAATTTAGAATCCCTCCCGGTGCTGTTCTTGAATTCCCTGCGGTTTATGAAAACAATTTGATGTCTTCAAAGCTTGAAAGTGTAATAAATTATGCTAATGCAAAATTAACGTTGCCAACTAATTGGAAGGGCTCTATTAAAATTCCATTAGTAGTTCATGCAATTAAGGGACAAGGAAAGGTGAGAATTGAAGATATACTTTTTGAGATCGGATCCGAAGAACTCAATGATCATTTGAATGATCATTCAAAATTTATTTTTCGGTTAGCGTTTGAGGATATTATTAAGCCCATTGAGATCATTTATCTGCTTAATCCAAATATGATGCAATTAAAAAAAGAAAACCTCCTGCATCTACAAGGTTATAATTTGGACAATATAATAGTTGAACTGGATACTATCCCGGAGTCCTTTAGGATAAATTTGCCTGATTTTAGGTTTATATTGGAAAAGATCACTGATTTTGAAAAAAATATGGACAGAATTAAAAAGATAAATGAGCTTGAAGATTTTCAAATAAACAGCAAGAAAGATTTTTATAAAAAAGCGCAATTATTCATCTATGGCGATACGGATCTATCAGAAAAAGAGAAACCAAAAAAATTTGAAGACTTCCAGGTAAAATTAAAAAATATACTTACTGTTCTAAACCAGGGTATTCAACACGAAAATATGTTTAAAGCTATGGAAGATGATTCATATTTCGTTTTTTTTATATCTTTGTTTGAAAACCTGTCAGAAGAGGAGATTACAGAATTGATTTTGCACTATTATAATGAGAAATAACATAGCTACTCAAATTTCCTTATAAGGAATATTGCCACTAATTACACGAATTTTCACTAATTATCCATGAATAGCGAATTTGACCCTGTTGATTCGAAGTTGATTGAGGAATATAATTCCACCAGACCTTTAGACAGGCAGGATAACTTATGCCATGCCCCTTTTAAATCGCTCTTGTTTATTCCATCGGGACATGCTATGGCTTGCCACCACAACCGTGGGATTACACTGGGGAAATACCCTGAAGACTCTATCAGGGAAATATGGTTTGGCAACAAGCTCAACAAGCTCAGAAAATACATCAGTAACAATGATCTGTCATTTGGATGTCAAAATTGCCGGGATAATATCAACAACAGGAACTTTCATCTCTCCGGTGCGTGGAAACATGATTACATGCCTGATAAAGAAAATGACTACCCCGTTTTACTTGATTTCCAGATAGAGAATACCTGTAATCTGGAATGTATTATGTGTAGTGGTGAATATTCATCACTTATCCGGAAAAACAGGGAAAAAGCTATTCTCTATAATAATCCATTTGATACAAAGTTTATTGAGCAACTGGAAGAATTCATCCCTTATTTGCAAGGTGCAAATTTTACCGGAGGCGAGCCATTTTTAATAAAAACCTATTACGGGATATGGGAAAAGATGCTGAAGATAAATCCTGGAATTCAAATCTACGTACATACAAACGGCATAGTCCTTAATGAAAAAGTGAAAGATGTATTGAGTAAATTGAATTTCAATTTCACCATATCCATAGAATCTTTACAAAAGGAAGTCTATGAGAGCATCCGGGTGAATTCAAACTTTGAAAAGGTGATGCAAAATATCAGGTATTTTTATGAATATACCAAATCAAAGAATACGAGCTTCCACATCAAGTTTTGCCTGATGCGGCAGAATTACTGCGAACTGCCCGGATTTATGAAATATTTTAATGATCAAAATATTTCAGTCCAGATCAAGCCGGTTTGGATACCCTCCATGTTCTCCTTACGAAGTGTTGAGGCTAAGAAATTGGAATCTGTCATTGGCTATCTGTCGGAGTTCACATTTGCCCAAGACACACATTTTCAAAGGTTAAATGTCAGCAGATACCGGGAAGTGATCAATCAATTGACTATTTGGCATGGAAAAGCGAAAGAAAGGATAAAGGATAATAGCATTGACACAGAAGATATTGATGGGCTGAAAACACTGTTTTATGAGCATATAAATAAACAGATAGCAAATGATCATACGATAGATGAAACTGAAAGACTTAAAAAGGTCAATACATGTAAATCGGCAGGAGAAAAAATGATTAGCTCAATAGAGGATGAAGAAATGCAAAAAACCGCACTGAAACATTTTATTGATTTGCCAGTTGAAATGATCATAGCCGAAATGGAAAGAGGAACCAATGAACCATTAATAGCGCGTTTTAAGCAGGAAGCTTAGTAATAAAGAATCAAAAGGTAATAGAATGATGAAATGAAAAGAAACGTATTTATATACATCACTATTTTAATAATCCTAACCATAATTATTTTATACAGTACCCGGTTAATTGGCGATCCCTGTAATTTTTCCAAATCCATCTATTATTTGAGGGTTTTACTCATTATTATAACCTTTCCTGTCTTATTAAAGATTGTGCATTTGATTATTAAAAGTGGGTTGAAGGATAGATATAAAAGATACTTGTTAACCGTGTCTTCAATCGTTATGTTGTTTTTGCTGTTTGAAGCCATCTTTATGTTTGTGTCGAGAAGTTTTGGTACCAGCTATCCATTGGCAGATCAAAATTGGGTTCGTAAATACTGGAAACCCATTAACAGTTTTGGATACAGGGATGCAGAAGTTGATGTAAAACTAGCTAAAAGTAAGAATAACATACTGGTAATTGGCTCATCCTATGTTGCCGGAGACGGGATCAGGAACACTGAAGACCGGTTTTCCGGGCGCCTGCAAAAAAAAATATCCGATAATTATCAAGTGTATAATCTCGGCTACTGCGGGTCAGATGCGCTGGACGAATATAACAGATTACTGGAATTTCCCGTTAAGCCCGATATTTTAATACTGTCTCATACTACTAAAAGTATTAACGGTGCAGTTGAGAGATCAAAATTGCAAACTCCTGAATACTATAAAGTTGATGAGGGCTTAAATGCGGTTTCGGCTTTTTTAATTCAAAACTCCTACCTGCTGAATTATGTGTTTTGGAAGTACTACGGCACAAAAAAACTATTCCCGCAGTATATTGAAGATATTGAACACAATGCCGTTTTTTTCTATTTGCAGGAAGAGATATTATCCAGGCATCTATTAAACCTCGATAGATTTATTCAATATTGCAATCAAAAAGCAATACCTTTGATAGTGGTGTCATTTCCGGCTTTAAACAATGGCATTGCTTTCACTAAAATGATCGTCAATAATCCAATTGAAAATTTTTTTAATGAAAGAGGTGTTATTTATATCAGTGTTTATGATTTGGTAAAAGATCTCCCGGAAAGTAAAAGAACCATCAATTCAAACGATTCCCATCCGAGTGTGCTGGTTAACAAAATTATTGCGGAAGAATTATATAAAACCTTGGTTGAAAATAACATAGTAAAGTAATGTTGGAATTCTTTCAAGATATATGGGGCTTTCTTAAAGAAAGAAAAAAATGGTGGCTTTTACCGGTCATTATCGGGCTTTTAATATTGGGCGCTATACTTATGATCGAAAGCGGAAGCGCGATAGCTCCTTTTATATATACATTATTCTAATACGATGGCAAGTGTAGTATCAACGATACTTTGACAGGAAAAAGGGAAATAGGGATATAGGGAAATATGGGAAATTGACAATAAAACACACTATACCCTTATACCCTTATACCCTTATACCTTACCCGCAAATTTATTCTTGACACAACACTTCGTATTCCAGTGGGTTTATATATTAAACTGATATATGAGAAATAAGATCATAAAATATTTGATTTTATTAATAATTAACCTTTTCATAATTTTTCTTGTAATTGAAATAGGGCTTAGAATATATTCTGGCTTTATAATGATGTATGATATTGAAATGTATAAATATGCAAAAAAGCTAAAGAGAAAAAGCAATGTCCCCGGATTGGTTCATGAACATATTCCCAATTCAGAAGCTGAACTGATGGGTGTGAATTTTAAAATTAATAGCTTGGGATTCAGGGATGAGGAATTACCTGCCGAAAAAGGCAAGAATGAATACAGGATATTCGTTTTGGGTTGTTCAAATACGGTAGGGTGGGGTGTGCCGTTTGATTCGGTTTTTACTATGCTTCTTGAAAACAAACTAAATTCAGCAAATCAAGAAAAATGGTTTAATGTGATAAATGCCGGCATTGGTAATTATAATACCACTCTTGAAACAATCCTCTTTAAAGAAAGGCTTCCGGCTGTATTGCCCGATAAAGTTATTCTTCATTATTATATTAACGATGTTGAGATCGTTACTCCAAAAAATACCGGATTTATTGTTGAGAATTCATATTTGGCAGCTTACTTAAAAAACAAGTCGAAGTATGACCGTTTTAAAGATCAATACACAACTATTGGTGAGTATTACAAAGATCAGTACCAGGATACTTCCCGGGGATGGAAAGAAGCACAAAATGCCATGCTTGAAATAAATCGGTTGTGCGGTGCTTCCAATATCGAATTAATGGTCTTGTTACAACCCGATTTGCACGATCTTTCGATTGATAGTGAACAGGAAGGGTGCTATAAAAAAGTAAGGCAATTTCTGGAAGAACAGAACATTGAATTTCTTGATTTAGTGGTTGCATACAGGGATAGGTTTGAGAACAATCCAAAAAAGCTCTGGATCAATAATGACGATGCCCACCCAAATTGCGTAGGACATAGAATCATCTTTGAGGAATTATATGACCATGCGAGACATTAAAATAAAAAGCATAACAAATAAGATCAGTAATAATCCTCCGGACAAAGGATCAAATGGGCGGCATGATACAATTGACGATCAACTGTTTATTGCATACAATCAAACCAGGCCGTTTGGGCCACAGCCGACCCTGTGCTATGCCCCGTTCAAGAACATTTATTTTGGCAGGGATGGCAAGGCTGCTGCTTGTTGTTATAACAGGTATCATATTTTAGGCTCTTATCCTGACCAAAGCATTAAAGAGATCTGGTTTGGCGAAATGGCTGAAAAATTGAGAGAACACATTAAGAACAACGTTCTTTCATTGGGATGTGTAAGCTGTAAGGAGCATTTAACAGCTAAGAATTTTGATGGGGTAAGGGCAATGATGTATGACAGGCATCCTTCTAATGAAAACAACTATCCTAGCGTTATAGAGCTTGAACTGAGCAACACCTGTAATCTTGAATGTGAAATGTGCTTTGGTGAATTCTCCTCGCTCATAAGGAAAAACAGGGAAAAAAAGCAGCCGGTAATTAGCCCTTATAATGCGGGTTTCATTAGGCAATTAGAGGAATTTATGCCATATCTGCACGAAATAAAATTTTATGGGGGAGAACCGTTTTTAGTGAACCGGTATTATGATATATGGGAAAGGATTATAAAGATCAATCCCTGTATAAAAATAAATGTCAGCACAAATGCAACTATTCTCAATCAAAGAGTAAAGGACATTTTAAGTAAGGCGAAATTTGATATTTCAATTTCTATCGATTCATTACAGCGGGCAACCTATGAGAAAATAAGGATAAGGGCGAAATATGACAGGGTAATGAAGAATATCACATATTTCAGAGATTATTGCAGGCAAAAGGACACCTTCTTTGGCATATCGGTTTGCCCTATGCGTCAGAACTGGCATGAGCTACCGGATTTTATTAATTACTGCAACCAGCTTGAAGCGCCTGTATATTTTAACACAGTCTGGTATCCGTCCCATTGTTCTTTATGGAATTTAGATCCCATTTCATTGAAGGCAATTGTTGATTATTTGTCAGGTTTCGAATTTCCAGTGGAAACTATCGTACAACAACAAAATCAGCGTCATTATTTTAATATGTTAAATCTTCTCAGGAGCTGGTATAAAGATGCTTTGATACATAAAAACAAAAAGCCGGCTTTGGAATCTTCCATCAATTCAATTGGTGCCAGGAACGCGATATTTAAAGAAATAAAAGATCATGTATTTAGCATGAATAATTTATCGGTGGAAGAAAAAGAGAACAAGATAAATGATTATATTTCCAAGATAAATTATGTTCTGCATAATCTGCCCGAAGATTATCCTGCTGATAAGGTCATGGAATATCTTTTACTGGAAACGCATATTGAAAGACTTATACGGTATCTTGAAGAAAACGACAGGGAAAGCTGGTTAGACCAAGCTAAAAATTTTGCAATTGATAGCATTAAATAATATTAGAAAAAGCGTATTAAACTGGATCAGTAATGATTCAGGTAATCTTTTAGGGGATGATTCTGCAATAAATACCGGTTTGTTGAAAGAATATATTAAAATCCGGGTAAACGGTCCGCATGATACCTTTTGTAATGCTCCTCATAAGAATATTTTTTTTAGCCCTGATGGCCGGGCTGTTGCCTGTTGTTATAACCGCAAACATATCTTAGGCGTCTACCCCTATCAGAGCATTAAACAAATATGGCAGGGTGAAAAGAAAGAAGAGCTAAGAGGGCATCTTAAAGACAATAACCTTTATTCCGGTTGCCACTATTGCCAAAGTCATCTGAAGAATAAAAATTTCGATGCCATCATAGCCAAAGAATATGACGCATTGCCGCTTAATGATAATTACCCCACAAAGCTGGAATTTGAATTGAGCAACACCTGCAACCTGGAATGCACGATGTGCACGGGTGATTTTTCATCATTGATAAGAAAGAACAGGGAAAAGGAACCACAACTTGAGAATCCCTACGATGATGAATTTATCAGGCAGTTGGAAGAATTTATTCCCTATCTGCACAGCACAAGATTTTTTGGTGGCGAACCTTTTATCATTGATATATATTACCGGATATGGGAAAAGATCATTGCCATCAACCCCAAATGCAAAATCGTTGTTCAAACCAATGCAACGGTCTTAAACACAAAGGTGAAGGAGTTACTGAACAAAGGTAATTTTACGATAAATGTTTCTATTGATTCCTTGCAAAAAAGTGTCTTTGAATCTATCCGCGTTAATGCAAAATTTGATAAAGTGATGGAAAACACCAGGTATTTTCATCAATATTGTAAGGGGAAGGGAGCACATTTGGGCATTTCGTTTTGCCCCATGCGGCAAAATTGGCGGGAGCTGCCGGATTTTATAAATTTTTGCAACCGGTTAGACGCTTGTGTTTATTTTAATACAGTCTGGTTTCCCGAAGAGCTTTCCCTGGCTAACTGGGAATCAGGAATACTAAAGGAAGTCTGTAAATACTTGTCCGGATTCACATTTCCTGATGAAACCCCGCTTCAACAGCACAACAACAAACATTTTACTGATTTCGTAACGCAGGTTAACTTCTGGTATAAAAAAGCGTTAAAAAGAGAAACTGAGAAGAGAAAAAGACAAGAAGAAGAAGAGCAGAAAATGAAAACGTTGGAGAAGAAATTAGAAAAACTCAATACAGGTGTCTTAAAAGATATCTTCTATGATAAAATAAGACTACATATAGATTGTGATGAAAATTTATCTGAAAGTGAGAAGAGAAGAAAATTGAAGCGATACATTTTAAAGGCCGATAATGTTTTTGGCAGATTCGCTGAAACCATGCCCTTAAAAAAAGCGATTAATAAATTAAATGAAGAATCTTCGTTTGAAACTGTTGTTAATATACTTGAAACAGAAAGCGAGGAAGAGATATATGACAGGGTAATGGTTTTATACAACGAATCATAAAAAACAGGGAAAAATATTTACCATTAGACTTCTTAAACCTTTTTATTCTTTGAGCTAAATTTATAGCATTTTTGTGGGATTTAGTGTTTTAGTGCTTTTGTGGCATTTTTTAATCCGCCAGCTGGCGGACGAAGTTATGTTCTTATCATGATGAACAAGATCAAAAATTATCTTAAAAGAGCTTTCCATAGGTTAAGCGGGTTTAAGCCGCTGGCTCGGGAAATTATTGATGAGTACAATAACAGCAGACCTTACGGAGCCAGAAAACGGATTTGCTATGCTCCATTCACAAGTATGTTCATTAACACACTTGGGAAGATCACACCATGCTATGCCAACTATAATGAAGAAACCTACCCTGAAAAAAATTTGAAAGAAATCTGGTTCGGTAAACAGTTCAATAAGCTGAGAAAAAGAATCTGCCGGAATGATCTCTCTAACGGTTGTGAGTTCTGTAAAACCTTTGTTGACAATGAAAAAGTTGAAGGTATTTTAGCGGAAAAATACGATAATATGGTGTTTGACACAGATGAATTTCCAAATAGAAAGAATAAGGTATATCCGAAAATTATTGAATTTGAATTGAGCAATTCCTGCGACACCGAATGTGTTATGTGCGATGGCAATCTGTCATCTGCAATCAGGAAGAACAGGGAGAAAAAACCGCCTCTGAAAAACCCTTACGGTGAAATGTTTATAAGGCAACTCGAAGACTTTATTCCCTACCTGAAGATTGCCGAATTTACGGGTGGCTCACCTTTCTTGATTAACATATATTATGACATATGGGATATGATACTAAAGCTGAATCCTGATTGTCATATATTGATCACTACAAGTGCCAATATTATGAATGATAAAATAAGGAACTTGCTTGACAGGGGACTGTTTAATTTTAATATCTCCATTGATTCCCTGCAAAAGGAAAATTACGAGAGAATACGGGTAAATGCCAAATACGAAAATGTTATGAGGAACATTCAATTTTTTCATAGCTACTGCCAAAAGAAAAGCACAACCCTGTCCCTCCTCGTGTGCCCTCTCAGGCAAAATTGGCAGGAATTCCCTGACTTCATTAATTTTGCTAACGATTTAGGGGTTAAATCATATTTTCATATTGCATTTAAGCCATACAACCTGGCGCTTTGGAGCTTAAATCCTTCAAAATTAAAGGAGATATATAATGAACTTTCCAAATTTGATTTTCCTGAAGAAACACCAAACCAAAAGATCAACAAGAATAACTATTTAAAACTGGTGCAACAAATTAATACCTGGTACGATAAAGCAGTAAAACGTGAAAAAGTTGAACTGAATAAAGAAC
>JBDRNO010000054.1:0-5099 GCA_043811005.1 Bacteroidota bacterium
GATTACCACGCTGGACTCGCCTAAAGGCACAGATGAAGAATTTTCAGTATATGACCTGGCAGGCTCGATCTCATACTCGAAATTAATAACAAATAAATTCGCATTAGGGTTAAACCTAAAATTTATAAAGCAATCCATTTACACAGAACAGGGCAATGCTTTTGCAGCTGATTTAGGGATTTTACATTTTATAACAAACAGATTTTCTCTCGGCGCTTCTGTAAGCAATATAGGCAGCAAACTCAAATTCGATAATGATGAGTATAAATTGCCGCAGGAAAGCAGGATCGGAACAGCCTATACAATGCTTTCAGACCGCAGTTTACTTGTTGCGGCGGATATATCTATAAACGGTGATAATCAAACCAATGGGCATATCGGCGTAGAATACTGCGTACATAAACTGCTTACACTGCGCACGGGCTATAAATCAACAGATGTAAGCGATCTGGACGGTATAGCGGGATTATCAGCCGGTATCGGAATTGCATTTGATTATCTGTCACTCGATTATGTGTGGGTCCCGTATGGCGATTTGGGCAACACGCACAGAATTGGTATCGGATTTAAGTTTGGTGACACTCCCATAGTTGAAGAACCCAAGTTAATCGTTGAACCCATAATAATTAACCCCAAACTGATAAAGAATGAACAAAACATAGAGAAGATAAAAACATATCATAATAAAGCGCTGAGTTATTTCAAAAAAGGCGATTACAGCAATGCAATTGCTTACTGGGAAAGAATACAGGCAATTTACCCGAACGATAAGGTCAAAGGTTTTATCAAAAAAGCTGATTCATTGCTTAAAAAGAAAAGCAGTAAGCAAGAAAAGAACGGCTCAATATCTAAGAGGAAATATAAATTAAAGGTTAAATAGTTGAAATATTTATGAAAAAACTAAAATGCATAATTAAAAATATCATAAAGAAATATTTAGCATCACTGCTTATTATATCACTCTCCCCCATAGTACTATCTGCATCTAGTATGCAGGTGTTTGATCAGGATTGGGGCACCGCCGGTACTATTAATACTTGGTTCGACAATGATTCAGCTTGCGGGAACATCGGAGATGTTTATCTTAATCGTGATTTAGAGCATGCGCCTCTAACACCGGTAACTCATTATAAACAGCTGACATTTGAATATTATACTTTCAATAGAAGCGCAAATCTATCTCCAATCCCCAATCAGGTGACAATTGGGAATGCTTCTATAGCATATTATTCAAACTACGAGGGCCTTGTTAGCGTACAACGAAGTAATTTCTTAAACAGCCAATATGAAGCAACCAGGGCATACCAACAATATATAGATAACGACTTTTTCTGGTATCCAGAACATCTGGATCATGATGCAATAGACAAATATCATGCTAACCTTCCTTATACAAACAACTCACAGGGCTCCTCGGGAAGTGAGATGGATGAAATGAAGAAATTTGTATATACAATGGCTTCGTTTAAACCTTCAGTAAAACAAAAATTGGTCGATGAAGGTCTTTTAATGCCGACCATTCAAATGATATTCCGCTTTACCAGAGTAGGCAGTGATACCGCAAGATATTTAAGCGGTGAAGCGCATCCATGCGCGTTTGATAATAATAACAATATTGATCAGATGACCAATCTAGCGCATGAAATTGAAATAAATAATATCCCGCCAATGATTCAACTTGAAGTTTTGGAGGACACCTATAACGGCATACGTGAAGTAGATTATTTTGACGGTCAATATTCGAAAACGGAACGCGTTTTCGATACCCCATGTTCCATAAGCAGAATTCACAAAAACAGGCGCTACACTCAAAAAATAGTGGTTAGCGCGGAAAACAGCTATGATGTTAACGGCCTGCCTCTTACTTATCATTGGACGGTGCTTCGTGGTGACCCGCAACATGTTAGAATTACTAATCTTAACGCAGAAGGATCTATAGCCAGCATAGAGTTTGATTATCAGGAAACTGCCGATGTGACAATAGATGAAAACATGAGCACATCCAGAACCGTTAAATCAAATCGCGTTGAAGTAGGAGCATTTGTTGATAACGGGACTTATTATTCGGCACCGGGATTTATAACTTCTTACACATTCCCATATGAAGACCGCACTTATGATAATAATAATCTCGTACAAACTATATACACAGATGGTTATGCTTACGAAGGCATAACATCCAACCCGACATGGCATAAGGATGCTTTTCATTACGATGTTAATGATATTCTGACAGGCTGGTCAAGATATGCTGCAGTTGAAACAACTACTCCAGCGGAATTTACCGCTGAAGGATGTATTATTAAAGAAACCGATGGTTCCGGCATAACCACTAAAGCAGATATTGTGTATTACTCCGGGTATGAATTAAACTATACTATTTCAAACGAAATAGAATATTCATATGTAAGCAAAACAACTACTATTAATAGCTCAGTATCAGGTAATTTGGATGGGTTAGAAACACATTCCGGGAACACGCCTGTTTTTATTGAATCAAACAATAAAACTTTATTACTCCGTAAAATGCCTGAGCATGGGACCGTTGATTTTAACACAACCACTGGGGAGTATACTTACTATCCAGATCCCGAATTCAGCGGATACGATGTTTTCGCGGTGCGTACATATGATTACACAAGGTCAAAATACTTCATGACCCGCATAACTGTGGAAGTAAATGATACCGGAGCTCCTAAAGACACATTTTCTGTCTCAGGAACTATTACTCACGATGGCTCTCCTCTGATTAATGTTAGCATAACTTTATTAAATAAAACATTCACAACAAACTCAGATGGTTTTTTCAATATTTCCAATTTAGTAGCCGGATCTTATATTATCAAACCTGTTCTAGAAGGTTACACATTTGATCCAGCTGAACAACTCGTTACTGTAGGTCCAACAAAAAATAATACTAATTTTAACGCCATAGCAAATACTTATGATGTTTCCGGGACTATAACCTTTGAAGGTAACCCGCTTGCGAATGTAATAGTTAACATAGGAGGCAAATCAACTGTTACAAATTCCAGCGGTTATTATAAAATAGAAGCTCTTTCCACAGGGAATTATACAATAACCCCTAATTTAGAAAGCTATGGATTTATTCCCACATCTTATAATATAGAATTAAAAACAAACATATTTTCAAAAAATTTTACTGCCACTCAGGAAACTTTTTCGATATCCGGAAAGATTCAACTGAATAATTCAGGCATTAAAGATATTGTGGTGTCCGCAAACGGCAAAGAAACAAAAACCCTGGCCGATGGTTCATACACAATTTCTTATTTAGCAGCCGACACATATTTCATTGTTCCTTCGCACGATTCTTATACTTTTAACCCATCAATCAGGACATTAAATTTGCAAGAAAATATATCAAATATAGATTTTGAAGCGTCTGTATACACACCTCCGAGAATAGAAATCGACCATTTCGAAATTGCGCTGTTAACAAAAAATTGTATAATCGGCAAGCCTGTTATGTTGTCAATTAAAGCATGCGATATAGACGGTGATATGCTTGTTTCATACAATGGAACCATTAATATTTTAATTATCAATGGATCAAGCGCGACTAAAACAGCAGTGATCACTAATGGCCAGTGCTTGCTGGAATTAACAATAGAAAATCCCGGCCCAAAAGTAACAATATCAGTTGAAAGCGATCAGGGTAAAACTTCAAATGACCTTGAATTAACTTTTGCTTCACCAGAAATAACATTATCCGGTTTCAATTTAAGCTTAAATAAACAATCATATAAACCGAATGATGCGCTTGAATTAACCGTACAAGCTCTGGATAATAACAATAACAAATTTACTTCGTACTCATATGATAATATTACTGTTAAATCAAATATCGGAACGGTATCTCCGGAAGTAATAAGCCTTATAAACGGTGAAGCTATTCACAATCTAACCGTTGATACTAAAATGCCGTATGCTGTTACAGTAGAAATTTGGCTTGAAATTGACGGTGCCGTTATGTCGGATACTGTTAGTTTACTTGTTCAACCATCATTTGCGGCCAGTTCAGAAGAAATCTGCGTTTTCCCCAACCCTGCGCGCGTGAATGGCTCAATTCAATTCTCCCCGCTGCCTGACTCAAGTAAAATTTTACTTTATACAATTTCCGGGAGTCTGGTCCGTGAGGTAAATATAACTGACTTCGGCTGGACCTGGGATTTAACAAATGATGACCGCAGCAATATAGCGCCGGGTGTGTATATATACATAATCAAAAAAAATGATTCAGTATTTAAAAAAGGGAAAATAGCGATACTGCCAAAATAATTTTTCATTACCCATTTCATGAATTATAGAATAATAATTTAGGCAAAACTCCTCTTAATTTATTTAATATACCCTCTTGAAAAAGTTGATTTCATGGGTTATACCTATATTGTAACAATCCGGTTACTTACTCAATCAGCGCCATGCAGTTAGGGGGTATATGCTTCAAAAGCTATCAAAAACCACCGGCTGTAATTTTAACCAAAATACCGCTTTAAACAATATATTTTTCAGCGCAATCTTTACAATAATTTTACACATACATAACATAAATTTTACATATCCTGCTTATCCTTATTATAGGAGCAAGATATGAAGAATATTTACATTCCCTTTATTGCTTTGCTTATATTAGCCACAACCTTTACATCTGCCTTTTGTGAAAGCGGCGGAACTAAATCTGCTGAATTCTTGAAAATAGGCATCGGTGCAAGAGCCGTAGCTATGGGTGAAGCCTTCACAGCCGTATCTGGCGACGCCGATTGCATGGCATGGAATCCTGCAGGACTGGCAACTCTTAAAGGCACCCACATTAGGGCTATGCACAATCAGTGGTTTCAAGACATATCATTGGACTACTTCGGGATAGCTCACAGCTTAAACAAATTCGGCACAATCGGGATAAACGGCCGTTACCTCTGGATGGACAAGATGGAGATTACCACGCTGGACTCGCCTAAAGGCACAGATGAAGAATTTTCAGTATATGACCTGGCAGGCTCGATCTCATACTCGAAATTAATAACAAATAAATTCGCATTAGGGTTAAACCTAAAATTTATAAAGCAATCCATTTA
>JBDRNO010000055.1:0-22063 GCA_043811005.1 Bacteroidota bacterium
AGATACAGAAAAACAACAAGCAAGGAAGATATCACGTCTGCATAAAGAAGCTGCTAAATGTGGGTTCTTTTTGCAGAAGGTAGCTGCTTGATTATCAGACGATTAGGATGGACGTCATTGTAAACGAAGTGAGGAATCTCCCCCTTGATATACCGAATAGTAACAAATTATTTCATAAATCAAATAATGAAAAAAATCCAAATAATAGTCCTTCTCTTACTATTTTTCTTTGTACTAAATAATTCCTGCAGGAAGAAGTTAGAACCACCCAACTGGGATGTGGATGTATTAGCTCCTATATTTAAATCCACCCTTGGTTTAAACAATATAATTGCAGATTCATTAATTCAAACAAATCCTGATAGTTCCATTATTATCGTTTATGAAAACATGCTCTACAATATTTCATTAGATACCCTGGTGCAAATTCCCGATACAAATATTACTGAAATATTTTCCTTGCCATTTGGCAGTTTCCCGCTCGCTCCCGGAGACCCGATACCGACATTAGATAATGACACAAATGAGACAAAATACAACTTACAAGCTATTGAGTTATCCAAGGTAATTATCCGGTCGGGACAGGTAAATTTTTTTTTAACAAGTACAATTGAAGAAATTACAATCTTAAATTTCAAAATGCCAGGAGCAACAAAAGGCGGCATTCCCTTTGAAATAACAGAAGAGATACCAGCAGGCACTCCTATAGCAACTATTGATAAAAATTATGATCTTTCCGGTTATGAAATTGATTTAAAAGGCTTGTATGGAATTAATTTTAATACCTTCTCCTCCATTTTTACAGCTAATATCAGCCCTTATGGTGATACTGTAATTATTTCAGCAGGTGACTATTTTAAAATAGAATATGGCTTTATCGACATAATTACCGAATATGCTAAGGGCTATTTCGGACAATATGATATTGAAATAGAACCCACAAGTGAAGATATTAACATTTTTAACAGTATCGCAGGTGGCAGCTTTGACATGGAATCAATTAGTATTTTCTTAAAAATAAATAACGGGTTTGGAATAGATATCCAGGCAATTATCAATAACCTTACATCATTCAATACCCAAACCAATACATCTGTTGCATTGGATCATTCAATAATCGGTTCGGCTATTAATCTCACCAGAGCTACCGAAACCCCTTCCCCCACTCTTCCATTTACTTATTCCGAATACGATTTAAACATAACCAGCCCACCCTCAAATGCTGATGTATTCATCGAAAACATTCCCGACCAACTCAGATATTCGTTTGACTTTGCCATAAATCCATACGGTAATCAATCACTTGGCAATGATTTCCTCTATTACGACAGTGACCTGAAAATTTATATCAATATGGAATTACCAGTATCAGTTATTGCAAGCAACCTGACTTTATCTGATACGGTTGATTTTAATTTAGATGAGAACAATATTATAGATGGCTTCTTTTATCTATATGCTGATAATGGTTTTCCCATAGAAGCAATTGTTCAGCTTTACCTTCTCGATGATACGGATAACATTACCGACTCCCTTATCTCGCCAGGAGCAAATACCATTGAGGCAGCTTCCATTGATGGGAACCAGAAGGTTACAGATAAAAAGCTCTCAAAGATCATCATCCCCGTAAGCGAGAGTAAATTGGACAGGATCACAGATACGAAAAAAGCGCTTATCATCGCACAATTCACAACCAAACCTGATAACCAGTATATCAAAATATACAGTGATTATGTGATTGATCTGAAGTTGGTGGGGGATTTTAATTATAGGATAGAGGTGGAATGAGGCATGACATCCCCCTGCCTCCGCACAAGCCACTACACCACCCTTCTGAAGAAGGGGGAAAATATCAACTAAAGTGAAAAGACACATTACATATATCATAACCTGCCTCATATACTGCAATAGCTATTCTCAAACAGAATACAGCTTATCAAACTACATTACTGACTCTGCATCATTTTTGATTGGGGCTACCGGGGAATATTCTCTCAACTCGACTGTTCTGAACAATGAATTTTATAGCGCATTTATTAAAGGCAGCTATATTGACACAGAGACAAAAGACAGGATATCCAAAAAGTTATCTGTTTCTAACCGTATTGGTGGCGATATCGACTATGGAATATACTTTGCACACAAAATTGACAGTTTGTTGGGAAAGGCAAAACCCGGTTTAAATTTTTTCATTAATCTCTCCAACAGGGAACACCTTGATGCCAATTTCTCGCAATATCTTTTCAACCTGTGTTTTTACGGTAATAAAATGTTTGCCGGACAAGCCGCTGACTTGGGAAATTCCAACTTAAACCTGCTCAGATACCAGCAGCTTGAACTGGGATTAATCAACGGCAATAGCTCAGGCAAAATATTCGGACTTGGCATTTCATTTTTAAAAGCGGAAGAGCATTTTTTCATTAATACCGGAAATACCGAGCTATTTACCAGTCAGACTGGGGATTCCCTGGATCTGGACATGAATCTTCAACTCAACCGCAGCGATACCGGAAACATGGGTTTGGAAGCTTTTAACGGCTGGGGATTATCAACGGGTTTGATCTATCAATTTCCTTATGATCTTTTTCATAGAAAAAACAACAATGATTCCGAGCTTGGTACAAACCCCGATGGAAAACGGGGCAGGCGAGGAAGACAGAACTGTTTGGAATGGTTATTTCAGGTTTGAGATCAATGACCTGGGATTTATTCGCTGGAATGACAGGTCATTGAAATATAACTTTGATACCACATATAATTTCCAGGGTATTGTGATCAAAAATTTTTCTGAATTGGAAGACTCGATAATGCAGCTATTCTCAGATAGTGTATCAGAAAGTTTTGATTCTGCAGAAACAACCGGCTGCTATACAACTATTTTACCAACTCTTTTTCACTTTAGTTTTTTCCAGCAAAAAAACAACCGCGTGTTTTTTACTGTTGGCACTCAATTCCGTCTGCTGGCAAATTATAATCCCTACTTTTATGTAAAGGCAGGGCGCAATATATTCGCCAAAGGGGGGGGGAATAAATGTTTTCTATCCGCAACTCTAGGATACGGAGGGTATGGGAAGATCAATTTTGGCATAGGGCTACAAGCAGCATTTAAGGCCTTTCACATATCAATTGGCAGCAATAACCTGGAAGGATTTATCTTGCCTGAGTATTTCGGTGGGAATAGCGCTTATATTGGGATTAGGAAAGTTTTTTGATTGTTTTATGTCATATTTTATTTATTTTTTCAGGGGTAAAGATAATGAAATATTGTAATATTTCCATGATATCAGTGAAACATAGACCTCACAGGTTTTGAAAACCTGTGAGGTCTGATAACTCATATCATCTCCAAACTCCTCTTAATAAACTCTGTCATTTCTTCACCTTTCAGCATATTTTGAGATAATAGGGCGAGGTCGGTGGCTTGTTTTGTAATCTGCTTTTGTTTTTTGGCATCCTTTTCATTCAATATCTTGCTGATTAGGGGGTGGTTAGAGTTGATCACAAGATTCAGTATCTCAGGCATTTGTCCCATGCCCATCATTCCACCACCAAGGGCGCTCATATCTTTCATCCTTCTTGAGAATTCGGGCTGGACTATTGTGACAGGATTGTCTTTTTCGCTCATGCTTTCAAACATAATGTTGAACTTTTCTTTTGGAACGACCTTTTCAATAATGGGCTTTAGCTGTTTTTCATCTTTCTCGCTGAGCTTAGACGGTATTGCATCTTCCTTTTTAATGATCTTATCCAGAGTATCAGAGTCAACCCTTGCAAAAGATATGTTCTCAAGCTTTTGTTCCAGTTTGCCTATAAAATGACCAGTTAAAGGTGTATTCATGATCAGAACATCATAACCCCTTTCTTTTGCTGCTTCAATAAATGAATGCTGCTCTTTGGTGTCAGATGCATATAAATACACGAGCTTTTTGTCCTTATCGGTTTGAGCGGGCTTTATCTTCTTTGCGTACTCATCAATTGTAAAATACTTGCCTTCGGTGTTCTTATACAAAGCGAATTTCATTGCCCTGTCATAAAACTTATCTTCGGTAACCATCCCGTATTCTATAAACATCTTTATATCATCCCATTTTTCTTCAAAATCTTCCCTTTTATTTGCAAATAATTCCTCCAATTTATCTGCAACTTTTTTGGAGATATGGCTTGATATTTTCTTAACGTTAGGATCGCTTTGCAGGTAAGACCGGGAGATATTCAGTGGAATATCAGGTGAATCAATCACACCGTGCAATAATGTTAAAAATTCCGGGACTATGCCTTCCACTGAATCGGTTACAAACACCTGGTTGCAATAGAGCTGTATTTTATTTTTTTGAACCTCAATATTATTTTTAAGCTTTGGAAAATATAGTATCCCTGTGAGGTTGAACGGATAATCCACATTAAGGTGGATGTGAAACAATGGCTCCTCAAATGTATAAGGATAGAGTTCTCTATAAAAACTTTTATAGTCCTCATCCTTCAATTTTGCAGGCGCTTTTTTCCATGCTGGACCGGTATTGTTAATGATTATATCCTTAATTACCTTTTCTTCTTTATCATCCTTTCCCTTTACTGTTTCTTCCCTTGTACCGAATTTTATTTCAACAGGTAAAAACTTGCAATACTTATCCAGTAAAGTTCTTATTCTTGATTTTTCAAGAAACTCTGAAGAATCCCCGGAAATATGAAGTATTACATCAGTGCCTCTGTCTTTTTTTTCAACATCCGAAAGCGTGAATTCTGGATTGCCGTCACAAAACCATTTTACGGCTTTTGCTGTCTTTTTGCATGACTTTGTTATTATTTCCACATTATCAGAAACCATAAAGGCTGAATAGAAACCCATCCCGAAATGACCGATCAGGTTGGTACTATCGGCTTTCCCCTTATATTTCCCTATAAACTCTTCAGCGCTTGAAAATGCTATTTCGTTAATATATTTCCCCACTTCCTCAGCAGTCATTCCTATTCCTCTATCTTTCACGGTCAATGTTTTAGCATCCTTATCAACTGACACTTCAATTGTCAGGTCACCAAGCTCATCCTTATACTTACCTGCTGAGGCAAGCACTTTAAGCTTTTGAGTTGCATCCACCGCATTTGATATCAATTCCCTTAAAAATATCTCATGATCGGAGTAAAGGAATTTTTTGATTATCGGAAATATGTTTCCCGTTTGAACGTTGATTTTACCTTTTGTCATGATTATTTATTGTTTCAAAATTTCAATTTTTAAATAAAATTTATTTTTAGGTCATGTTTGTTCATTCAAAACTCATGCCATTTAAATTACTGACAATTTGACTGAATTTACTTTAATATATTGTTTTATCCTCCTTTTCATCCCACTCCCTAAAAATCCTCAATGCTTCATTTCTCAACAATTGGATAAATGGTATTTTTCGCTTATTAGCGGGCAATTTCATCTCCTTGTATATTAATGCATCATCAAAACCAATATCAGCAGCATCTTTATAGGTGCAAGCGTAATATATCTTTGAAGGCCGTGCCCAGTAAATAGCACCGAGACACATAGGGCAGGGTTCACATGATGTATAAATCTCACATCCATCCAGTTGAAAGCTTCCCAAATTCTTGCATGCTTCCCTTATTGCTATTACTTCAGCATGGGCAGTAGGGTCATTTGTAGAAGTTACACGGTTATTGCCCCTTCCTATAATTTTTCCTTCTTTAACTACAATGGCACCAAAAGGTCCGCCCTTATCATTCCTCATGCCTTCAGCAGCTAACCTGATGGCTTCTTTTATGAATTTTTCATTATTGTCTTTCATAGAGTTATGTTCTATTTATATTTGTCAAAATTAACAAATTGAATGAAAATTAATAGTAAATTTGAGTTGTTTTTCATGAGAACATAACTTCGTAATTTGATTAAAAAAATTATTAATATTTATGAATGATATAATTCATCAGATCAACGAACTCTCTGGAAAATACAGGGATTATACTGCTGGAAACCTTTCAAAACTGATAAAAATCAAATCACTCAGCAGGGGTGAAAAAGAGGTACAGTTAGAGCTTAAAAGGCAGATGGAAGAGGCAAATTTTGATGAAGTAAAGATTGACCCCCTTGGTAATGTGATCGGCAGAATTGGCAATGGGAAAAAGATACTGGCAATTGATGGCCACATGGATACGGTAGATGTTGGCAATCCCGGTAATTGGGATTTTGATCCCTTCTCTGGCGAAATAAAAGACGGGTATGTTCACGGAAGAGGTACGGTTGACCAGGAAGGCGGACCTGCGGCTTTTGTAACTACAGGTAGAATATTAAAGGAATTGGGATTTGACAAGGATGTTACGGTTTACTTTACCGGCACCGTGATGGAAGAGGATTGCGATGGACTTTGCTGGAAATATATTATCGAAGAAGATAAGATAAAACCGGATTTTGCGATCAGTACTGAACCGACAAACTGCAATATCTATCGTGGTCATAGGGGAAGAATGGAAATTGAGGTCACCTTCAGGGGTATATCTGCCCACGGTTCAGCGCCTGAAAGAGGCAGGAATGCTATTTACATGGCATCAAGGGCATCCCTTGAAATAGAAAAGCTCAACGAAAGATTAAGAACTGATGAATTTTTGGGTAAAGGAAGCGTAACCATATCCGAATTTGTAACAGGAAGCCCATCCTTATGCGCTGTAGCTGATTATGCAAAGATACACCTTGACAGGCGCCTCACGTGGGGTGAGACAAAAGAATCCGCTGTTGCAGAGATTGAAGGGATAGTAAAAAATATGGATGCAAAAGTAGAAGTGCTGTATTATGAAGAAGATGCATACACCGGCTTGAAGTATGGCATGGAAAAATATTACCCGACATGGAAAATTCCCGAAGACCATATTGCCGTTACCACCGGAGTTGAAGTATATAAAAAATTATTTAACAGTAATCCCAAAGTTGACAAGTGGGTTTTCTCGACCAATGGTGTGACCATAAACGGGCTTTACGGCATTCCTACCATTGGCTTCGGACCAGGCAACGAGGAACTGGCACATGCCCCTAACGAGAAAGTGCCGGTAGATGAACTGGTTAAAGCTTCTGCTTTTTATGCTGCTTATGCATATAAAATTGCAGATATCTTTTAATTATCTGTCTTTAAATCACAATTTGTGACATCAAGCTGGGGAGTATGATAAAAACATTTTCAAAGGAAATAAAATTAATAACTTACACATACAACTAACCAATTCTAAGAAAACAACAAATGAATACATCATTACAGGAATTACTTGATGAGGTCGCAAAACTCGATACTGATCTTTATCAAAAAGACTTTTTGCTTTCATGGGAAAAGACAAAAGATGAGCTTCAGCAAATCTTATTAATTGCAGAGTCATTGAAGCATCTTTATGAAAACAATATCTCTGCCAGGTGCTTTGATTCAGGACTTGCCGTTTCACAGTTCAGGGATAAATCAACCAGGACCCGTTTTTCTTTTGCTTCTGCAGCAAACCTGCTGGGTTTAACAGTTCAGGACCTGGATGAGACCAAGTCTCAAATTGCCCATGGGGAAACCGTTCGGGAAACATCAACTATGATCTCATTTTTAACTGAGATCATCGGCATACGCGATGATATGTACCTTGGAGCCGGTAATACCTATATGAAAGAGGTTGCAGCATCCCTTGATGAAGGTTTTAAAGAAGGTGTTTTGCATCAAAAGCCCGGAATTATCAACCTGCAATGTGATATGGATCACCCCACTCAATCCCTGGCAGACCTGCTTCATTTAACACATCACTTTGGTTCTCTTAATAACCTTAAAGGCAAGAAAATTGCAATGACCTGGGCTTACTCTCCGAGCTACGGCAAGCCATTGTCCGTTCCTCAAGGAATCATAGGGCTTATGACACGTTTCGGAATGAATGTCTCACTTGCACACCCTGAAGGATATGATTTGATACCTGGGATCATAGATATTGCCAAAAATAATGCTGACGAAAGCAATGGAAAATTTACTATGGTAAATACGATGGATAAAGCATTTAAAGATGCAGATATTGTTTATCCCAAAAGCTGGGCTCCTTTTCACGTAATGGAAAAGCGAACCGAAATGCTAAGGAATAATGATCTCGATGGTTTAGATAATCTTGAACACGAATGTCTTGCTCAAAATGCAAAATTTAAAGATTGGGAATGTACTCAAGAAAAGATGAAACTGACCAAAAACGGTAAAGCGCTCTATATGCACTGCCTGCCGGCTGACATAACAGGCGTTTCATGTTATGAGGGTGAAGTGGCTGCTAACGTTTTTGATGAATACCGGGTAGACACTTATAAAGAAGCTGGATACAAACCGTTTATTATAGCAGCAATGATCGTTAGCAGCCGGTTTAAAGAACCAGCTATTTTACTTAAAGAATTAAAAAAAAGGAATGTAAGGCGGGTGAAGAATTGATTAACATCCAGATTTACTAAATCTCCAAGATTTAGTAAATCTTATCTCATTCATGCTTTAAAAGATATTTTGGGTTTACTGCTTTAAATGACACTCTTCCATTATCAAATATCTCATGTAACGGTCTTATAACAATTCCTTCACGCCAGGCATCAGGGTTTATCAGTGATCTTCCAATTGAAATGTTCACTAATTCATTAATGTCATTTGTCAATTCAAAATTTTTATCAATTAAAGGAACTGTATATAGACCTAGAGTCTGAAAAACAGATATAAACTCATGAAAGTCTAAATATTTATATTTGTCAATATCAAAAAAATTAAAAAAATATACTGTTTGACCTTTTAATTTCAATGTATTTTTTTGTATTCCTTCGCCAACCAACTCTCCCTGGATGGCATAATTTTTATTCAGTGATCGCAGCTTATTTTCAATATCCTGTTCTCTTGCTACTTTCCAGAGAGTATTCTCATCAGTTTCTATCAGTTCCAGATTCCTGCTGCACACACCAAATCCGCCATCCTTGATATAATAAGTAACACTGGAGCCATCTAACTTTTCAGTAATAAAACACTTTTCGCCTTTGTATTTATTTAAAACCTCCTGATAAATCTGAACCCTTGGCTCATCTGTTTTGGGTATGAATGAGGGGGATTTCCCCTTTGCTATTCCTGACAGATGAGCAGGTACAGGTGGTTCATGTTTTTTTATGCCCAGGATTTCGGTAACGTCTTTATCCTCTTTTATCTCAGTCTCAGGTGGTAAGATTGATAATGGGAAGCATATACCCTGAGATATCTGGCCCCTGAGTTTAATGGTTTTTATTCTCATTTTATACGGCATTAAAAACTCAAACCCGGGGCGTTCGGGTAACAAACTATCAATCTCACAATAAACACAAAGATCGCCTACATTGAAGTCTCCCTTTTTTACCACCAGTTGCCATCCCAAGACGGTTGCCTTTTCAATGGAATCAGCGTCTTCAATAGGTCCTAATGCTATAATTTTTTGAATGGAAGCTAACTTTCTCATAGTTAAAGTCCTTTATAACTTTCCAAAAGTTTAGAACTTTTGGAAAGTTTTCATTTCTTCATCCTCTCCCAGAGTTTTGTCGCTGTTTCTTTTGAAGATGTCAATATCTCTGCTTCATTAACCGTTTGAACCTGTCTGTCCTTTACTATCAACTTCCCTGAAGAAATAACATGCCGGACATGTTTTGATTCGATACAATCAATAAAATGCTTTGAGAAATTATCATGGTTTAACTCAGCCGGAATATCGTAATCCAATACAACCAGGTTATTTTCTCCATCACCATCAAACCCGTTATTGCTAATGTAGTTATGAATATTCCTGAACCGCCTGTATGCTTCCTGCAGATCAATATCATCAATCCCCTGCCCGGCAATAAAAGCAGCTTTAGCGCTTCTAAGCATATCGCTGTGCATGCCGTCCGTTCCAAGCATGATATTTTCACCAAGTCCGCGTGAATCGAAATTGCCGACATTATTGTTCAAATTGCTCTCAGTATTCTGCACTACATAGGCATTTGACATTTTTACTATTTGTTTTTCTATTACATCAAGGTGGATACAATGTGCGAGAATGGTCTTTGAGAATCTCAATGCTCCTGCTTCATAGTATCTTGGGATAAGTCTTTTTCCAAATTCCTCCATGCAATGTTTCTGATCATAAAGGTCTTCGGCTACATGAACATGTATGCCTGAATTATATTTATCAGCAAGGGCTATCGCCTTTTTTAAAGTTGATTCACCAACCGTAAATGAGGCATGTAATCCTACCAAACCCTGGTGTTTCTGCAGATATTCCTCCGTCTCCTTCAACCCTTTATCAGCTATATCCAATCCATCCCTGTCTGATATCTCATAGCAAAGCAGGTGTGAAACCCCTACCCTATCGAATGCCCGTGCAATGATCTCAAGCGAACCTTCAATACAGTTGGGTGAAGAATGGTGATCAATAACGAAAGTTACACCATTTTTTACACAAGCTATGGCTGTTACCAGGGCGCTGGCTTCTATCATCTCTTTATTCAAACATTTATCGAGCGTCCACCATACATATTTGAGTATCTCAAGGAAATTCCCAGGTTTCTTCTTTGGTGGAGGCATACCTGCTGCCAGAGCCGAATAAACGTGATGATGCCCACAGCCAAAGGATTTTGTAACGAATTTGCCGGTACAATCCAGAACAGTATCTGCCTGGAGTTCATTCTCATCCGGTATCCCTTCTGAAACAGGAATGAATTGAATTTTACCCTTTTTGCCGTCTTCAACCTTTATATGGGTGGATTTGAATTGAAGGGTTTTCCAGTCAATAAAAGTTACATTCTTTAAAAATATTGATGTTTTCATTCAATCTGCGAGAGGACGATATATTATAGCTTTAAACTGGTCAATTTCTGTTTCATTGTAAAATTCGACATTGGGATAACTTTCCAATACCCTTAAAATACCGCTACCTATTCCTCTGTATGGTATCAGATCAAATGCAAAAGATGCAAGGGTTGGATTTCTTTTTACTGAAACACCTCTTTTGATTTTTTCAACGGTTAGATTGTTTGGCAATTTACCCGGGCTTATAATTTCAATCCTGTCATCAAAAATCAGTATCCTGATATCTGACTCAATGAAATAATTTCTATGAATAAGTGCATTGGCAAGTAATTCTTCCAAAACGATCTTGGGAATTTCCATTATTCCTATACTATTGAAATGTTGATCATTTTGGAGCTTCTTTAAATTACGCATCATAAAGGATAATCCCTTGTTGAATTGTTTTTGCAGGTTTCCTTCAATATTTTCACTATCTCTGTACTCAGTGCCGGAAATACTATTCCCCAAAAAAGATACAGCAATAATTTTGCAATTTGAAGGGATTTTAAAATGGTTTGATGAAAACAACAACGCGCCTGCAAGGTTTATTTTGCCATTATCAGCCAAATTTAAATTACCAAAAATATCAGTAATTGACTGTGTTGTCTCATCAAAAGGTTCTTTAAATTTCTTCTTGTAAAACTCTTTGAATAATTCTTTATCAATATCGCTAAAATCAACTGATTTGATGATGGTCTCATCGGCAAACAATTTTCCTGACTCCTGGAATAATCTTCTTAGTTCACCCTGGGACATCTTACGTTTATCCGAACCACTTTTTGTAATAAAAATTCCATCATTGGTACAATACGGTTTTTCTGATCCATAAGGTAACGTAATAACAAGAACATTTTTTTTATCAATTTCAAGAATTTGCGTATTTGGATACACAGGTGGTTTTACCAATTCACTTGCAACATTGGAGATCAATTGATTAAGACGTCTTGTATCATCCTGTGAAATACCAACAATTACACTATTATCATCCACTCCAATAATAATTTTACCACCCATACAATTTGACATAGCCACAAACTCTTCTGCCAATTGTTTTGGATTAGTGATATTTTGCTTGAATTGTGTAGCGCTGTCCTCTCCTTTTGCTATTATATTTTGGAGTTCTATACTTTTCATTTTCACTAATTAAATAATATTTTTAGCGAAGTTACAAATAATAAAACAATTTGGTATTAAGACATTTTTTAATTAATAATATCGGAATTTCCCGCCAAAGGTGGATCAGCATGATGATATTTTGCCACGAATTACACTAATTTCCACGAATTTATTATAGAACACTACCAAAAATTACAATATTATTAGGGTTAATTCGTGTAATTAGTGGCAAACTATGTATAATATATTTATTCATTTACCCCATCAATAAAACGCTCAACACATTTTTTAATATCCTATGGTAAAAAATTGACTGAGTCCCGTCTCCATGATGCCCGTCAATATCCAGTATAAACACCTTTTTGCCTTCATTTATTAGTTTTTGAGTGGCAATTGCAATATTATTAAAAAAGCAAAAACCGGCTGCTACTTCGTTTCTTGCATGATGACCTGGCGGACGGACCACGGCAAAATCATTTTGTTGGGAAGCCAGGATCGTCAATCCTACAGCTATGCAGGCAGCTTCATAACTCCCAGGTGACAAACTGACTTCTGCGAGCATACTTCCAAATTTGCATGCTTCTTTTATTTCACCAAGATACTTTTCGCTGTGAACAAGTGTTATATACTTTTCTCCATTGCTTTCTATTTCATCGGATTGATCAACAAAATCCACTATACGATAGGCACCTTCGCCATAGCTTTGAGGATTATGATCCAGGAATTTATTGTTGAAAAGGGTTTTCATGTTTTATATTTCATCGGATTTATACAAAAGCAGTGATTGGTCGCTCTATGCAAAGACGAGACACGGTCTCGTCTCTACATTCCTTCTCTTTTCATCGGTAACTTGTACCTTCTTATTCCATCATATTGATAAAGGGCATTGGCAACAGCAGCGGCAGTAGGTACCAAGCCGATCTCGCCAACTCCTTTGGCTCCGTAAGGTCCTACCGGGTCTTTTACTTCAACGCCTTTGACAACAACCTTCGGGGTTTCCGCAGCTCTTAACACACCGCATTTTCTCAGCTTTGTACTTAGCAAGCGCCCGTTCTTCATGGGTAGTTCTTCTGTAAGGGCATAGCCAACGCCCATGTGAACGGCTCCCTCTATCTGTCCTTCAAACAGAATGGGATTCATGATCTTTCCCGCATCGTGTGCTGCATAAACCGTGTCTATTTCACCTTTATCATCCAAAACAACCAACTGGGCTGCATAACCATAAGCGTAATGGGTGATTATTTCATCAACATCAGCACCGGGTTTGGTTGTCCAGTCGCAAATCCAGCTGCCGGTATATATTTCCCCAACGAGTTCTTCAAGTGATCTACCCTGCAAATCCATTTTAAGGCCTTTTGCAGCATCAATAACAGCATTTCCAACCAATGTAGTGCCTCTCGAAGAAGTTGTCATGCCGGTCTTAATTTGGGCTTTTGTATCAACCATGACTTTAATGATATCAGGATCTATTCCCGTCTCTTCGCATAATGTCTGTAATGCCATGTTGTGAACACCCTGCCCCATCTCTGTCCAGCCATGATGTATGATGATATGTTCGGAAGATATTATTTCAATCTTAACATCACAATAATCGGGCATGCCATTACCCACCCCGCAATTCTTTATTCCACATGCCAATCCCGAATATTTCGCTTTATCATATTCAACTTTCAGAGCCAGCAAACACTCCCTCACTCCTACTCCATCCTTTAATATCTGCCCTGTCGCGATTTTAGAGCCATTCACCAGGGCATTATCATACCGGAATTGCCAGCGGTCGAAGCCGCCCTTTTCGCAAAGCTCATCAATACAGCTTTCAAGGGCATAAATAACCTGGTTTACACCAAATCCGCGCATAGCGCCTGAGGGTATATTATTTGTATAAACGGTTTTTGATTCTATGTTGGTAAATGGCACATAATACCCCCCTGTTGCATGACCTGCCACTCTTTCCATCACTTTTGTGCCGACAGAAGCATAGGCGCCTGTATCACCAATTGCCCTGAGTTTCAGAGCAGATAGCTTACCTTTTTTGTCGCATCCTACGGTCATTTCCATATAAACAGGATGCCGTTTAGGGTGCATCATGATAGACTCTTCACGTGTTAAGCTCACTTTAACAGGTTTTTTCAACAGAAAAGCAAATAACGAAGCATGTCCCTGCACGGTTATATCTTCCTTACCGCCAAAACCGCCTCCATTGGGGATCAATACTACCCTTACCTTTTCTTCAGGTAAACCCAGTATCATTGCCACTTGCCGCCTGTCTTCATAAACTCCCTGTCCCTGGCTATATAATTCAATACTCCCATCATCAGTTGGCTTTGCTATTGCAGCTTCTGTTTCCAAATATGCATGCTCTACTCTCTGGGTTTGATATGTCCCTTTTGAAACATAAGCAGAACCAGCTAATACCTCACCGGCATCTCCGTTTCTAATAACGCAGTTCGCCAGTAAATTCGGCTGGTCTTCGTGTACACGCTCCGAATCCTTTTTTAATGCATCATGCACATCAGTAATGGGTTTCAGAACTTCATACTCAATTTTTATGAGACCAACAGCTTTACGGGCAATATCTTCTGTTCGGGCAACCACTCCCGCCAGCACATCCCCGATGTAATGTGTTACTTGTCCCTCGTTTATCATTAAAGGCCAATCAGAAAATATCAAGCCGGTATTCTGTTGTCCGGGAATGTCATTAGCTGTAAAAATACGTTCAACCCCTTCTATTTTCCCGGCTTCTGATGTATCTATCTTCAAAACCTTTGCCCTGGGATGGTCACTGAATTTGAGGGCACCATACAACATCCCGTCAATCTTAATATCATCCACAAAAGGGCGTATGCCGATCGCGGTTTCGTAAGCATTGTATTTGGGATGTGATACTCCTATCTTACCGGAAGATGCCTGATTTAAACTTTTCCAAAGTTCTAAACTTTGGAAAAGTTTTTTCGAACTGTTTGCTTTTGCGGCATATTCAATTGCATCTATGATCTTAGCATAGCCGGTGCAGCGGCACAGGTTTTTATTAAGCGCCAGTGCAATTTCTTTTCTTGATGGATTTGGATTTTCCTGTAGCAGAACTTTTGTTCGCATTATAAAACCCGGTGTGCAAAAACCACACTGAACGGCTCCTTTTTCAACAAAAGCACGTCCCAAAACCTGTTTGATAGGTTCGGGAATACCCTCCATCGTGATTATATGGGCATTATTCAGCTTTTTCATTAATGTAGCACAAGATAATTTAGCACTGCCATCAATCTCAACCATGCATGCACCACAAGCTGCCTGCGGGGCGCATCCATCCTTTACGGAGATGATTCCTTCTTCTTCACGCAGGTATTTTAATAAAGAGATATTCTCATCCCCTGTGTAGGTTTTTTCTTTGCCGTTGAGGTGGAATTCTATCATATCTACATTTAATTTAAACTTTTCTAAAGTTCTAAACTTAACTTTTCCAAAGTTTTAAAACTTTGGAAAAGTTTTTTAGTATAGCTTAATTAGTGTTCTTTGAATACACATTCAATTCCCGTCATAACAGGCGGATAACTGTGGCAATATATAAAATTGTCCAAATCTTCAAACCATTCAATCACTTCTTTTCTTAAAACCATTGTTGATTTATCAGATAAAATAGTATTATAAGATGAATACTTCCATTCTTCCGGTTTTTCACAAAAGCCATGCTCCACCGGATTATAATGAATGTAATGAGCCAGCTTAATGAGGTATTTTTCTTTTTTCACCGGCTTGCGTTTAAAGTTCTTCATAAACAGGCTGCCTTTGCGGTTTTGCTGTTTGTTAAATGCCTGAGTGTAAGCGCTAAACAGGTTGGAGAATTGTTTGCTGAGAAGATTTTCAATGGGGAGCTTTTCCAAAGTTCGGAACTTTGGAAAAGCTGAGCGGAAGTAACTTTCAAGTGTTTCCTCACTTTTTATACACACCAACAGGTGAAAATGATTCGGCATGAGACAATAACAAAAAGTATCAGCTACAGACGCAATGTGGGTACCGTATTTATCAAGAAAAAAGCGATAGTTACCATCTGATGCAAACAAGTCATCCTTGCCGTTGGCATGATTGTAAATATGGTAATATCGGTCCGGTTCTAATGGTGAAGGCATATATATATTAATTTAAACTTTTCCAAAGTTTAAAACTTTGGAAAAGGTAACTTTTTTAAGGTTTAAACTTCATCACAATCTTCTCAAAATTCACAGGGTCTGTATCACCTTCGGTATTAATTATAAGGATCTTTGAATTGCTCGAAATACCCAATTTTTCCCTGGCAGCGGAAAATTTATCATTTGTCATCAAAGCTAATAGCCCTGCCAATCCTGAAGCGCCTGATTCTCCTGAGATTATTCTTGGGTCATCTTTTTCGGGATAATAGTATTGTCTCATCGCCTCAATAGCATAATCATCAGAAACAGACATAAAAAGGTCAACTCCGTCTTTTATTACAGGCCACGCTACCGGAGAAGGTATGCCGCAATTCAAGCCAGCCATTATGGATTCCTGATTTCCCCGGGCTTGTTTAGGTTCCCCTTTGCCGAAGCGGATAGATTCTAAAAAACAATCGGACTCAGTTGGCTCAACACTAATTAATTTAGGGCGGTTCTCTTTATACCTGTTAACAAAATACCACGTACCTGCTGCAGTGAGACCTCCAACACCGGTTTGGAGGAATACAATATCAATGATTCGATTACAAACCGGATTTACTTCCCTGAATATAGTTGTGTATCCAGCCATGATGTAATTGGGGATTTCCATATTGCCTTCGTAAGCAGTGTCGGATATAACATGCCAACCATTCTCTTTTGCATCTTCTTTGATCCTTTCAACACAATCATCATAAGTTCCTTCAATAACAACAACTCTCGCTCCTTCGCTCTCAATATTCTCAATTCTCGATCTTACGGTATTTCCGGGCATGTAAATAACCGCTTTCTGCTTGAGCTTCCTTGCAGTCCAGGCAACAGCTCGTCCATGGTTTCCATCCGATGCTGCGCAAAAAGTGAAAGAACCGAGCTGTTTCATTTTTTCTACATCTGCAAAATCATCATGTGTAAACTCAGATTTAAACTTTGCTTCCCACTGCTTTTTAATAAAATGGTAAATTGCATAAGAGGCGCCCAACGGTTTGAATGCCTTGACATCAAAGCGATTGGATTCATCTTTTACAAAAATCTGCCCTAATCCTAACTTTTGAGCCAAAGAAGGAAGAGTGACCAACGGTGTGGGTTTATATCCTTGAAGAGACCTGTGAAAATCCCAAATATCATCATTTGTGAAAGCGCAACATTCAGTGTTCTGCCACATGGGGTTGCCTTGATAGTAAGGGTTGAAGCTATATTCGCACATACTGGTTGCTGGATATTGTTCATTAGTCAACTGCCAATTGTCAACTGTCAACTGGTTGCTGGGTTCCTGTTATTAGTCTACGCATTTGTCATCGTCATTGTCATTGCCAATTGCCGACTGCTGACTGGGATTAATCAAAAAGCTTTAACTGTTTATAAACCTCCTTATTCTCAACTTCATTGGTCTCAACTTGTTTGTCTTCAACAGGTTCATCATCTGTTTGTTTATCCGCTATTTTGCTGAATTTATCAAAATCCCGAAAATACTCAGGATGTTTTTCTCTTTCAGCTTCCCAATATTTTTCCCGCCTTTTATCAACCAATTCTATATTTTTTTCCAGTGTCATTTTTTCAGTTCCTGTTAAATCATACACATTAATCCACTTATCTTTTACGAAAAGTTCCAAATTTGGATTTAAAACATAATATCCTCTTGCTAACCGTAAAAAGAGTTTTTTATTATAAGGACCTTGCTTAGATAATTCGTTCTTCGCAAAAATAGAACTCAGATAGGGACGTTTTTTACGATACTCGGGCAAAACAGTGTCAGGGTATTCAGTTATCGTATTAATAAAGTCATCCGCTTTTATTCCATGTTCCTCCAAATGACGCCTTTGTTTAATAAGTGATTCTTGCAAGGCGATGAGGTAATTAAGGAAGAAATATTCTATTTTATGATTATCTATCTTTATGAGTTGATTGTCTACCTTTACTTTAATATTATCAGTTAGAATGAAATAATATACTTTACCCAGCTTGTTTTTTGTGTATTCTTTTGAAAAGCATGACAGGTTTAAAGCGATTTGAAGGGCATTTTTACCATTATTATCAATTAATGTAGTGTCAGCACCTAACTCAAGTAAATACTTAATTATATTGACAGCCCCGTTATGAACGGCAATCATTAATGGGGTCATATTAAATTCATTCCTGAAATTCACTCCATAAAGGTTCACCTGCTCCTTTATTTTTCTTACATCCTCATTTTTGTAATCCTGGTAATATCTTCTATAAACAGAACTTCTTTCATCTTCAAATCCATCTGCTTTCCGGTATTTTAATTCTGAAAGTTTGTCTTTGATTTCAATATCATTGTAAATTAATGAATAAGCAAAAAGTTTATCCTTGGCTTTTTTGTTGAATCTTTCAGGGTTTAGGGCATCTTTTTTTAACAATTCCAGAGTTTTTCGTGTGATAGGTTTCCAACTGGGGGTTTTGGTGCCGAGTATTGTTTCCCTTATCAATTCTGCCTGCTCTGTTTTACCCTGAATTTCAAGTTTGTGTGCTTCTTTTTTCCAATCTTCTATTGAGGATGTTTGCGTTTCAATATTCAGTTGTTTTTTGGAAGTAATCAACCCGAGCAGACTCAATATCTTATGCTTTTGGTTTTTTTCAATAATATATAAGTTTTGAATTGACCGTGTGATAGCAACATATAGCGAATTGATATAAAATTTATAAGCATCAAGAGACTTATCGGTTTTATCTCTTGCTCTGGAGAATATAATGTCATCTTCATCTATATCTGTTTGGTCTATTCCACTAATAATTTCCCTGAATTCTTTATCACAATTGCTTATAAAATTTATCATAATAATATTATCATATTCCAGTCCTTTAGCTTCCTGTATGGAGAATATCAGCGGTGTATTAAAAAATTTCCGCACTTCGGGCTTATCTTCATTTCTCATTACCAGCACTGCAAAGCGGGTAGAATTTTTTGTTTTTTGATTAAATTCGTGTTTAATTTTATTATTATCTTCAAGAAAAACAACTTCACCGGTTTTGGAAGAGATTGCCTCCACTAAATAAGTGCTTTCCTTATCAATAGAGCCAAAACGCTGGTTCTTAATCTTAAGCAATGTATTTGCTAATTGAGTGACCTGTACAGAATTCCGATAGTTTGTATTAAGTATTCGTATCACATCTCCCCACATACCGCCTTTGTAGAACATGGTTTTAATATTTGACCATGAGAAAAAATTCGGATACACCATCTGATTGGAATCTCCGCACAGAATAAAATTTGTTGGTTTTTTGAGTGACTTCAGAATGAGATACAACTGTATATTCGTAATATCCTGTACCTCATCAACAATAATAAAATCATATTTTGGTTTGCAGAAAGGCAACCATTGGTGGGAAACTATGTTCAGGTTATAGTAGTTGTTCTCTTTTAAGAATTTTAAGTACTTTTCAAAAAGATCATAAACCTGCTCACGCATTTCTGCAAGAAAAATGGATTGCTTTACACCGCGCTGTAAATACTCTTCCCTGGTAAGGCATTCACAGTCAATAGATGAACCTGTTATTACACCTTTAAATTCTTCATACAGTTTATATGTATCCTTTATTTTGGTAGTATCAAGCAAACGTATGAACCAATTTTCAAACGCTTTGAAATCAATCTCTTTACCTTGTGGTATCCGCAGGGTTTCTATGAACTCACGGAACGACAGGAAATCAATCTCCTGGTTTTCGTTGTTATAGTTAAATGAATAATAAAGTTTTGCGGAATGTTCTGCTAAAAAAGAAGAGAGAGTGATATATAATATATTGCCCCTTAAGGTTTTAATTTTCTCTAATGTAAGCACAGTTTTACCACTGCCTGCTGAACCGATAATGATCAATGGTGTGGGGAGGTGAAATATTTCCTGCTGGTCGTGGTCAAATGACAGTATTTTATCAAGTATATGAAATGATGCAATCTTTGGATTGACATAAGGTAATAATTGTATATCCTCTGTGGGAAGCTGCTTTGAATCAGGAAATGGCACCAACTTGCTCTCATCAATCGTTGCCCCTCTTAAAAACCTTGATTTATCATAATCGTGGTTGAGGATTGTCTCCAGTAAAAGGATATAATTTTTGTTGTTGTGATGTGCAAATTTAAAAAGCAACCTGTTTTCATAATCTAACTTCGCCCTGTAATATCCATTATGGCTTAATTTTTTAATTTCAGCAGAATCAAAGTTTTCATTTCTCAGAAACTCAACTGTTTTATCAAACTGCTTTTTTACCTTACTGTAATCAATATCGTTGTAAATAAGTACTTCCAATTTAAGGTGATTATCAAAATGAGAAATTCAAAATAGTGGAGCTAAAAATTACGGTCAAATTTACAAAATAATCCCGGGAAAATTTGTTTTGCAATGTTTGTGCAAATCAATATTTTTGTAATTCATTAGTTGTAATTAAATAATTTAATAAAATTCTAATGAGTGTTATACTGCAATATTGCAGTATATTACGTAGTTATACATGAAACGGGTTAAATTTCCGCATATTTATTATCGTAAATTTGGAATGGCAGAGACGCCCAATTTGGGCGTCTCTACATTCCATGGATACAAAGAGTTGATTTTGGAATAGGATTGAAAAATGTCCAAATTTATCCCGTTTTAAGTATATGCCAAAAAAAAATCATTACGGCAAAAGTAGCAGTGAAAAGAAATTACGATACATCATGGGATTTAAAAGAAAGTGGTGAAGGGAACTTACCACAAGATAAAGACACATTTGACAAGATATATACGCTAAGTGGGAGAAACGGTCATGGGAGCCATGGCTACGTGGCAACCTTAAGTTCCCCTTTCCTGTCAAGCGAGTGGAGGATGACGATGATGCCTATTTCACGGACATAGCCAAGTTAGAACCATTCAGGCTGGGTCATGTAATGAAAGCCATAGATATTGAAGAAAAGATGCGAGGGCAGGGTATTGCAATAAAAATGATCCTGTACCTTATTGAACATGCCAGAAGGAAAAAGGTTTCTGAGATTTATCTTGAAGTTCTGGCTAAGAACAAGGTCGCTTTAAAACTCTATAAAAAGCTATATTTTAAAGAGCGATTATTTACAGGAATCATATCCGAAGGGTTATATGGACTATACTATCCAATTACGACTCAAGAATGCGGTGATTAACAAGGGGGATTACGAGTGAATTATTTCCAAAAAGCCTAACCCTGCGCTGCACCTGACGCCCGCCCACAGGCGCGCGAGTTTGGTTTTGATAGTAAATGAAGGTCTGTCTTTTCTCCGAAAATCCTTTTAGAGCGGGCGCAGGTGAGCCTTGTCGTTATGCTAATGAGAAAATAAAAAATGAAAATATAAATATATCAGTGAAATCTGTGTAATCTGTGGTTTTTATTAATATTTTAAAATTCCTATACAATTAATTAGAGATAGTCCGATTACAAATCGGACCTACTTTAGCCCCGTCATTTCATTAAATTCATTGATCAATTCATCCCATTTGTCAACCTGGCTGAACATTTTGTGCCAGATATCCCTGTCATACCATAATTGGTTCAGGTCTTCAACATCTTTTCCCTGCTGTTCAATCCATGTAAAGTATTTCAGATTATGAATTGCTTTTTGATCGGTATAAGTTAGTTCCTTCATATTATCTGTTCTTGTTCCAAACAGGCATTTTTCCAAATCCTTCGCTGCTTGTAACTGGTTGTATTCCCCATGTTCCTCACTCAACTCTTCAATTCGTGATTTATACATATCAGCGGAATCCGTAGCAGGAGCAAACAAGATATCATCGGAAGATAATTCGTAATATTTAGCGGTTTTTATAGCTGAAAGTATATTGGAAATACCTGATATTCCAAGGATGCTCAATTGCCTGACAAATTCTTTATCAACTCCTGAAGATGTCAAATAATCTTTTCCCTCTTTTTCATTGAACAGGCGCAATATCCTCATGCAATCCTCATCATCAATAACTGTAACCATATTTGTGTTTTTGA
>JBDRNO010000056.1:0-38555 GCA_043811005.1 Bacteroidota bacterium
TTGTTAATTCCCAATGTATTCTCCCCCGGTGATGCGGAATATGAGAACCAGGCATTCAGATTATATGGTTTGAAAGCAGATATAATCAAGGAAGTGAAATTTATCGTTTATGACCGCTGGGGTACAATGGTATTTGAAGCATCCAGTGTTGAGGATGCCGAAATTGGCTGGGACGGAACAACTAACGGCAAGCCCCTGCCAGCCGGGGTGTTTGTATATTATGTTAGAATTATTCTGTTAGGTGATGAAGAGATCATTGAAAAGGGGGATGTTACGCTGTTGAGGTAGAGGAAAAAAGTTATTAATTTTTGGTTATTAGTTATGGTTTATTTGTTATTAGTTAAAGAGGAATTTTAAAATCAGCCAGAAAAAAGTTCTTGAGTTTTGAATCAGCCAATGACATAGCCAATGAATATACTACTTTACTAAAAGGAATAAGCGGATACGTTAAATTTTTGGAATTGAATGATCTTGAAAATTCTAAAAACAAACCAAAAACAAAAAAACAAAAACAAAAAACGAAATAACTATAACAATTAACTAAAAACTAAAAACAAACACTGTTTCATCAAAAATTAATAACTATGAAAAAAATTGTTACTTATTTTTTATCCTGGTATAGTCATGGAATGATCACATTCCTTTTAATTACTTGTTGCCTGGTGTTTCGGGCGCCCTGGAGTGAATGTAATGCCCAGGACATCCACTTTTCTCAATTTTGGATGACTCCGTTATTATTGAATCCTGCAAACACCGGGTCGTTTGATGCCAATATCAGGGCTGTGGGTAATTACAAAGACCAATGGCGCAGTATCACCAGTTATCCTTATAAGACTTTTGCCTTATCCCTTGACATGAAATTATTCAAGCAAAAATGGAAAAAGAGCCATTTGGGTGCAGGAATTAATTTTTTCAGCGATAAAGCCGGTGTATCCGGTTTTGGAACAACACAGGGTAACCTTTTAATAGCTTATCAGACTGCGATAAGTGATGAACAAGCAATATCTGCAGGTATTCAGGGTGGATTTGCCGGCAGAGGATTTACTTACAATACTGATGTTTTATTATGGGGATCGGAATGCAATGATCCTGTATCCGGGCATGACGGAACCATTCCAAGTAATAAAGATAATCTTGGTTTTGGCGATTTTTCAGGAGGTGTATTATGGAAATACAGATCAGAAGCCGCTACCATGTCATCAAATGATGGAATTATTGTTGATGCAGGATTTGCTGTACATCATATTAATCGTCCCAAATTATCATATTATGGTGTTGGGGATAGTAAATTACCTGTTAAAATGCTTGGGCATTGCACTTCATCAATAGGTTTTAAAAATACCAACATGGGAATAGAACCGGGTTTCCTCTATGCCAATCAAGGTGCTTCAAGAGAAATAGTAATAGGCACATTGGTTAAATATTGGTTGCAGGAACGTTCGAGATTTACCGGGTTAAAACAGGAAACTACTATCGCCTTAGGAGCACACTATCGTGTAGGAGATGCTTTGATCATTTCTGCATTGCTCAAAGCAGGGCATTATAAAGTTGGACTAAGTTATGATGCTAATCTTTCGCGCTTAACAGTTGCAAGCCAGGGACGTGGGGGATTTGAAATTTCCGTGAGGTATGTCACTCCGATTGAAGGCGGGGCAACCATTAGGACGAGACTTTAAAATGAATTTTACTAAAATATTGAACTTCCGATACGTTAAAATAATGCAAACATTTTATAAAATAATATTGATTACTTTAATTTTATGTATTAGCAATACTGCTATTTACTCACAGGTGGCAGATACATCTTCACTAAGTGATACTCTTTCTATAGAAAAATGGTTAACTTTTGCTATTTCTACTAAATTTAGTGCTAAAAACATTGTTACCTCTTCTATCAATGATGCAGAAAATAATAAATGGATTATAACTGATGGCGATGGTTTGGCATTTTTTGACGGGATAAGTTTACAGGTTTATGATAGAAAAAATTCCAAGTTACCGGGCGACAATCTTTACGAAATTGCTATTGAAGGTAGTACAAAATGGATTGCTACTTATGGATATGGTCTGGTTGCACTAATTGGGGATAGTATTTGGAAAATTTTTAATACTGAAAATAGTGAACTTAAGAGTAATTATCTTCTTTCTTTAGCTATTGATCATAATGGTAATAAATGGATGGGTATTGGCATGAAAGGATTGGCAAAGTTTGACGGTGAAAATTGGACCCATTATGATACCGAAAATTCTGGCTTGCCGGATAATATTATTCATACAATTATAGAAGATGATGATAGTATGATGTGGTTTGGAACTGAAAAAGGGGGTTTGGTAAGTTATGATGGAAAAGATTGGACTGTCTACCAGAGCTCTAATTCCGGTTTGACTGAAAACTGGGTCTCATCACTTGTTATTGATATGAAAGGAGTATTATGGATTGGGTCTTTTGGAGGTGGCTTGGTTTCTTTTGATCACGGGAAATGGGGATCATATATGATCTCAAACTCCGGAATGCCAAATAATGCCGTCTATTCTGTGGCAATTGACGATCAGAACAGAAAATGGATAGGTACAGGTGGAGGAGGATTGATATGTTTTGATGGTGATAAGACATGGACAATATTTGACAGTTATAATTCTCAGTTACCATCAGATTTTATCTATTCAGTGCAGATTGATAACAAAAACAATATAACAATAGGCATGTGGAGGGGTGGAGTTGCATTTTATAATGAGAATGGATTGGATTTTTCTAAATAAAGAACATAACTTCGTAATCCGATAGCTATCGGATTGATTAAAAAAAAGCCACAAAAATACCAAAACACAAAATTCCACAAAGCAAAATTTGAACCAATTGTTAGATAGATAATTTAGTGAGATTTTGCGTTTTTGAGTTTTAGTGGCAAAATAATAAAAATTTATATATTTTTTGAAATCACGAAACAATAAATTAGTCATGTATATAAAAAACAACAAAAATTTCAACTATAGTAATTACAAAAAGGCAGTTATTATTACAACTATGGCTGTTTTTGCATTCATGCAAATAAACTTTTCTGAATGTATTGCCCAGGAAGGACAAGGCGATGAAGATACTTCACTAACAAAAATACTTGTCGAGATCACAAATCTTGGGAAGGGTATAAATACTGTATATTCTGAATATGCCCCTGTTATTTCTGCAGATGAAAAACAGATGTTGTTTACCAGGTTAGACCCGAAACCAAAAGGGGTCAAGTGTAAAAAGATAACAAATAAGGTTTTTGAAAATGTTTATATGATTAAAAGGACGAAAAGGTGGGGATTACCCAGGAAACTAACCAAACCTATTAATACAATAACTGATGATTGTCCATCTAACAATTCTGCCATTGCTTTTTCTCCTGACGGGCAACGTATGCTTTTATTCAAAGCTGAAAAAGGTGAAGGCGGCTTACTGGGAGATATTTATGAATCAAAGCTGAAAGGAAGAAGGTGGTTAGATCCTGTTAAATTGGACAGCGCTATCAATTCCCCTGCTCATGAATCTTCAGCAAGTTATTCTTATGACGGTAAAACAATATTTTTTACCAGTGAAAAGGAAGGCGGTTTAGGCGGCTTGGATATTTATAAATCCACCATGGGGAAAGATGGTAACTGGGGTGAAGCTGTTAATTTAGGTCCAACCATCAATACTCCTGAGGATGATGAGTGCATATTCACCCATCCCGATGGTATAACTATCTATTTCAGCTCAAAAGGACATAATTCAATAGGGGGATATGACATTTTTAAATCGGTTTTACAAAATGATGGTTCATGGAGTGAACCTGAAAATATTAACGAACTTAACACAACTGAGGATGATAGGTTCTTTGTTATGTCTGCAAACGGTGAGCACGGTTATTACTCTTCCGTCAGGGAAGGTGGTTTCGGTGGGCACGACATTTATATGGTCACTTTTACAGTTGTAAAAAAAGAAAAGAAGGAGAAGCCCAAAAGTTATGTAACGCTTTTGATGGGAGTAATAAAAGATGAAGTTACCGGTCAACCCGTGGAAGCCGATATTGAGATCACTGATAACATTAAGAATGAGTCTGTAGCTGTTTTTAATTCAAATTCTGAAACCGGGGAATACCTGGTATGTCTGCCTTACGGCAGGAATTATGGAATAACGGTTTCTGCTGTGGGATATCTGTTCCATTCGGAAAATATAAATCTTGTAACAATTACTTTAGGGGAAAAAGCAAAATTAAACCTTATTAACGAGGAAGAGGAAATATTGAAGACAGTCGTCATCAATGATAAAGGTTTTTTTGTTTTTGAAAGTCTTCCATTTGATAAAAGTTATATTTTCATGCTTGATCCCGATCAAGCTTATTTGGTTGATGAAATACAAATAATTCTCAGGGATGAGAATGGTGAGGAAAAAATAATAAGGGCTTCACAGGATAGCCTTGCTATTTATAAATATGAATACATTCCAATGACCAGTATAAGTACATCCGAACTAATTGAAAAAGAAAAGAAGGCAGTAGCAAAACAAAATGCTTCCTTAGGTTACCAGGAGATAACAAAAAATATTGCGCTTAAAAAAGTTGTGACAGGAGCTAAAATAGTATTGAATAATATCTTTTTTGACTTTGACAAAGCCATTCTCCGGCTGGAATCAACTGCTGAATTAGAGCGGCTTAGTAAACTGTTAAATGAAAACGCCTCTTTGAGAATTGAAATATCCGGGCATACTGATAGCAAGGGGTCTGACGAATACAATCAGAATCTTTCCGAAAGGAGAGCAAAAGCCGTTGTTGATTATTTAATTGGTAATGCAATTGACAAAGAGCGCCTTGAATACAAAGGTTACGGTGAATCTCAACCCATTGCAAGCAATGATACCGATCAGGGAATGCAAGAAAACAGAAGAACCGAGTTTAAGGTGCTGGAGGAATAATCACCTCTCCCCGGCCCTCTCCAAAGGAGAGGGAGAGCCAACGCTTAGAAAGTTATAAGATTCTTTATAAAGTCGTAGATATATTAAAAGTTGCGGATTGTTGGAACTGAGCGGAAATCCTGATTTCATGTCGGGACGGATTTTAGATTGCGTATTGATTATCAAGAACATAACTTTGTAATCCGATAGCTATCGGATTGATTAAAAAAAGAAATATTGCCACGAATTTCACGAATTGACACTAATAATTATTGTTTAACAACTTGACATTTTAAAAAAATATATATTGTGATAATTAGTGAAAATTAGTGTAATTAGTGGCGAAATTTCTTTTAAGATGAACTGATTGGTTACTATAATTAAAATCAAAAACAATGAAACTTAAAAAAAGCTGGATAATAATAGGCATTATAGTTATTGTTGTATTTATCATTTACCGCTTCTTTGCCGGGAGCTATAATTCTATGGTCAAATATGATGAAACTGTTATTACTCAATGGTCAAATGTTGAAAATGTATATCAACGGAGAGCGGACTTGATACCAAATTTGGTTAGTACGGTAAAAGGTTATGCTGCACATGAAAAAGAAACCTTTACCGAAGTTATTGAAGCCAGGGCTAAAGCCACGAGTATCAGTATTGACCCGGCTAACCTTAATGCCGCAGCAATTCAGCAGTTCCAGCAGGCACAAGCAGGTTTGAGCTCTGCATTATCGAAATTAATGGTAGTAGTAGAACGATATCCCGACCTGAAAGCCAATCAAAATTTCCTTGAACTGCAGGCACAATTGGAAGGAACAGAGAACAGAATTGCAGTAGAAAGAAGAAAATTCAATGAAACAGTGAAAATATATAATACTTACATCCGCTCTTTTCCTAAAAATTTAGTGGCAGGAATGTATGGGTTTGAAAGAAAAATTCAATTTAAAGCCGAGGAAGGTAGTGATAAAGTACCTGAAGTAAAATTCTGAGAAATTGGAATATTGGTGAATGCGATGCTAATAGACCAATTTACTACGATACTAATATGCTAATTCATACCTGATTATACGAAAAACAACAAATAGGTAACGAGAAATATTAGTATCATTAGTCTTCATTAGCATCGGGTGTAATTGTCAACTAATCAACCAATCATAATGGCAGGAAATTTTTTTACATCAGCTCAAAAAGAACAGATCGTAAATGCTATTAAAGAGGCAGAGTTAAATACCTCCGGGGAAATTCGTGTTCATATTGAAAGTCGTTGTAAAAAAGAAGTATTGGATAGAGCCGCGGCTGTCTTTGCTGCTTTACAGATGCATAAAACAAAGCTGAGAAATGGCGTATTATTTTACTTAGCTGTAAAAGACCATGAATTTGCCATTCTTGGAGACGGGGGTATTAATGCTGCTGTTCCTGATGATTTTTGGGATATTATTAAAGATATGATGCAGCAAAATTTCATACAAGGAAAATTTACTGAGGGCTTGTCTGCAGGCATCAAAATGGCTGGAGAACAGTTGAAAGCCAATTTCCCTTACGAGTCTGATGATATTAATGAATTAAGTGATGATATCTCTTTTGGGGAGGATTGAGACAAAAGAATCATAATTTCATAATTATTTTTCGTGAATTTGTGATTTTTTTTTTTTAATAGTATCTTTCATGGTATCGGGGTATTTGATTATTTAACATTTCACACTCCGTAACCCCGATACTCCCATACTCCGATATTTATTACTGCAATTTTAAAATGTACTAATTTATCCCGTGCGAAGTATAGTTATATCTATGAAAAAACTAAAATTTCTACTTCCCTTTTTATCTCTATTGATTTATACCCTTTCCCTGGCCCAGGATCTCCCTGAAAGGCCAAGACCTCCTAAATTAGTCAATGATTTTGCCAATATATTGAACAGGGGGGAGCAAACAGCTCTTGAAAAAAAGCTGGTTACTTATCATGATACCACATCTACACAAATAGTTGTTGTTACCATTAATTCATTAAAGGGTAATGACATTTCAGATTACAGTTTTCGACTTGGGGAAAAATGGGGGATCGGACAGAAAGGAAAAGATAACGGGGTGCTGATATTAGTAGCGCTGAATGACAGAAAAATGTTTATTGCTGCTGGATATGGAATGGAAGATATTATTACTGATGCTTTAGCCAAAAGGATCGTTGAATCATATATGAAACCCGATTTTCGCAGCAATAATTATTATGGTGGAATAGATAAGGCAACAACAATTATCATGAATTTGGCAAGCGGTCGTTATTCTGGTGAAGGTGCCGGAAGGAGAAAGCGTTCGCCTGTCTCGATTTTGTTTCCATTATTATTGGTAATATTGATTATTTTCATGTCTTATTCCCGCTTTAAAAAAGCGCGTGGATCACAAATAGGTGGCAGTAATTTGGGTTTTTGGGCTTTTCTTATGCTCATGTCTGCATCATCTGGCGGGAGGAGCGGTTTTGGTAGTTTTTCTTCAGGTGGCGGTTCTTTTGGAGGGGGCGGTTTTAGTGGATTTGGCGGTGGCAGTTTTGGTGGTGGTGGTGCTGGAGGTAGCTGGTAAAATTAATCCCTAAGACCCTTAAATTTTTATTATTGACAACATGTTATCGATAATTTGACGATGTTATTAAACATGTAGACAGTTGACAGTAGGCAGTAAGCAAATGAAAAACATTTTTCACATATTCTTTTACTTCATCATTCTCCATTCTACATTTCAAATCCTCGGCTCAATCCATTAAATTTGACTTATATAGGAGTTTTATCTACCAGCTGGCGGAGCTTAGAATGTATTGCACGTGGGAGTAATACTTCTCGCTACACTACTAATGACACATTTATGTAAAATATTGAAATATAGTAATTTAGTGGGATTTTGTGATTTTGAGCTTTAGTGGCAATTATTTTATTAAATTGCGAAGCTATATTCTTACAACTTATCCTGTTGTCCATTCTGAAGAATCTTTACCCTATGCTGTAAAAATACAAGTTGATGATCGTATAATAAGCTATTCGGGAGATACCGAATGGACAGATGTATTGATTGACGTAGCTAAAAATGCCGACCTCTTTATTTGCGGCACCAATTTTTTTGAACGTGAATCAACCGGACATTTGAATTATCAAAATATCGTTCAAAATAAGCACAAACTGGAATGCAAAAAGTTATTGCTCACACATCTTGGAGAGGAAATGCTAAATAATTTATCACAGGTTAAGATGGAATATGCTGAGGATGGTGATGTAATTAGTGTTTGACCATAAAGTTATTAATAGTTATAAGTATTTTGTTTTCATATTAAAAATTGTTTGTAATTGTGGTATGTAGAGACGAGGCATGCCTCATCTCTACATGCCACAATTCCTTATACAAAACTCTGACTTTATAAGACAAGAACTAATTAATTTATTAAATGAATAAATCCCGCCACATATTTTTCATCCTGTCTTTCTGCTTTTACCTCACAACTGCTGCTTGCTTTGCAGAACAAAGTACCATTGACTCTCTCGAGAACCTCCTGAGCCAAAACCAAGGGGCTCTACCTGACACTACCCAAATAAAAATCCTGAAAAAATTATGCTGGAATTACAAATACAGTGATCTGGATAAAGCTTTTTCATATTGTAGAAAATGCCTGACATTATTGAAGAAATCAGATGACAAAAGTGAAATTGCTTCTGTAATGAATATATTTGGAGTATTATATAAGAATCAGGGAAAATATGATGAAGCTTTGGATCATTACCTGAAAGCTTTAAAAATACATGAAACGTTAAATAATAAAAGTGGTATGGGAGTGAGTTTTGATAATATTGGTGAAATATATATTAAACATGAAGATTACGAAAAAGCTATTGAGTATTACCTGAAAGGATTAAAGAACAGAGAAGAAATAAGAGATCAAAATGGAATTGCATGGAGTTTGAATAATATTGGAATTGCATATTATTATCAATCCGACTATGACAAAGCAATAGATTATTTCCAGAGATCATTGGAAATAAAAGATAAACTTGGAGATAAGCAGGGGATTTCAATAAGTTTAAATAATATAGGGAGTATTTATTACGAAAAAGGTGATTATGAAAGAGCAATTTTTTATTATTCGCAAGCTTTGAAAATGGATGAAGAATTGGGAAGTAAACACGGTATTGCAACTCGTTTGCATAATTTAGGGGAAATATATTCAAAACAGGGTGATTATCCCAAAGCCATTGACCACCTTCAGAGAAGCATAAAAGTTGCCAGCGAGATTGACCTGAAATATGTCTTAAAATTTGCATATCAAAATCTTTCTTTGGCTTATGCTGAACAACATAACTATAAAGATGCATATCAATATCATAAACTTTTTTCTGAGATAAAGGACACTCTTTTCAACGAAGAAAAATCCAAAGAAATAGGTAAACTGGAGGCGAAGTATGAGATGGAAAAGAAGATGGCAGAGGAAAATGCCAAAGCTGAAGCAGAGGCAAAGGCGGAGGCGGAGAAAGTGAAGAGGAGGAATTTACTGCAGTATTCCGGCATATTGATATTTATCGTGCTGTTATTTGTTGGCGTATTCATGTTGGGTAGATTCTCTATACCTATTCGTTTAGCAGAAGGTTTGATATTCTTTACTTTCCTCTTGTTTTTTGAGTTTAGTCTGGTTCTGCTGGATCCATATATTGAAGAATTTTCACATGGTGCACCTGCTATAAAACTTGCGTTCAATGCCCTGCTGGCAGCGCTGATATTCCCCTTGCATTCATTCTTTGAGGAGAGATTGAAGCGCAAGATTATTTTGACAAAAAGTAATTAAAGCGTGTTGCTACTTATTATTTAATATTTAGTAAGATATATAATTAGTAATAAAAAACTGTTGCTGGTCACTGGTAAAATCCTTATAAAACAAGCATTACCGGCATAAACCAGCAGCCAGCTACCAGCAGCCAGTAGCTGTATATAATTTTTATAAGGAGATGACTTCCACATCAATTTTTATAGGTAGCAACTTAAGTTAATTAATGAAAAAATATACACTCATATACCCACTCATTCTTCTGTTTCACCTGTTGGAAGACAGGTTGAAAAATGGCTTGAACATTAGCGGAAGAAGAAGAGTGAGAGGTAATATAGTTAAATTGATCGTTGTTTTTTCTATTACAACAGCAAATACACTGTTTCAAATTGAAAGCTCATGGGCAAAAAGCCGGTCAATGGTCGATAGCCTGGCTGATGAACTTGAACTGGTAAAAGGAGACCTGGATAAAGCAAAGATTCTGGATGCTCTCGCCTGGGAATATATTAATATTAACCCGGATACTGCTTATGTGATCGCTCAAAAACAATATGAATACGCTCAAATCGCAGCATCTTCAGTAGATGATAGCATAGCAGGTAAAGGCAGGGTGCAAATGGCGACAGCCCTGCATAACATGGGAGAGTCGCATGAAGCAAGGGGTAATTACCCGGAAGCCCTCGACCATTTTTTTCGCGGCTTAAAAATACTTGAAGAGGTAAACAATAAGCAAGGTATATTATCATGCCTGAACAGTATAGGTATCATTTTTAAGAACCAGGGGAATTATCCTGAAGCTCTTAATTATTACTTTCAATGCTTAAAGGTAAGTGAAGAACTTAACAATAAACGAATAATAGGGGTAAGTCTTAACAATATAGGAATTGTTTATATATTACAGGATAATTACAAACTAGCACTGGATTATTACATTCGTAGTTTAAATATAGAAGAAGAAATTGGCAATAAGCCTGGCATAGCGAGAACACTCACTAATATCGGTATTGTCCAACGCAAACTCGGCAATTATGATGAAGCGTTGGATTACTCTTTGCGTAGTTTGAAGGTGAAAGAAGAGCTCGGAAATAAATCGAATATCGCTTCCAGCCTCATCACCATTGGTAATATTTACAGTGAGCAGGGTGATTATCCGGAAGCCCTTGATTATTATTTAAGAGCATTAAAAATATATGAAGAGACAGACAATAAAACAAATATAGCGCCAAGTTTAGGCAATATAGGGACACTAAAGATATTACAGGGTGATTTAACCGAAGGGATTGATTATTGCCTGAAAGAGCTTCGGCTTGCCAGGGAAATGGGGCATTTGCAATGGGGAAAATCTGCTTGTCAATGTTTATCGGATGGTTATGAAAAAATGGGTGATTATAAACTGGCTTACGAATACCATAAGCAGTATAGTGAAGCTAAAGATAGCCTTTTCAACGAAGAAAAGTCTAAGGAAATAGGCAAGATGGAAGCGAGGTATGAAATGGAGAAGAAAATTGCTGAAGAGAAGACCAAGTCTGAAGTAGAAGCGAAAGCGGTGGCGGAGAAAGTGAAAAGAAGTAACTTATTGCAGTATTCGGGGATTTTGATATTCATTGTGTTGATGTTTATTGGTGTGTTCATTTTAGGCAGATTTGCGTTGCCTGTCCGTTGGGCAGAGGGATTGGTCTTTTTCACCTTCCTCTTATTTTTTGAATTCATGCTGGTTCTGTTAGACCCGTACATTGAACGATTCTCAGCAGGTGCACCTGTAATCAAGCTTGCTTTTAATGCTGTTCTGGCAGGATTGATATTTCCATTACATGCATTTTTTGAGGGGCTTTTAAAAAGACGGGTATTAAAATAAAAAAAACATGAAAAAATACATTTTAATATCACTAATTCTAATCTTATATGCGAATGCCCTATTTGCCCAACCTTCAATCAGTCAGAAAAGAATCCCGGATATGGGTGTTGATTCACTTGAAATTATCCTTGATACTGCCGGTGAAAATAAAACCAGGATCTTGATCTTAGAGAGATTGTGCTGGAATTACAGTATGGTAGATTATGAAAAAGCAATGCGTTATGGATTAGAATGCCTTGAGCTGAGTAAAAAACTGGACTATAGAGTAGCTGAGGGGATATTATATAGCCATTTGGGAATAATTAATTGCAATAAAGGAAGCTATGATACTTCAATATATTATCATAACAAAGCTATAGAGATAAAGAAGGAACTGGGTCAAATGAAAGGGCTGTCTGCGTGTTTTAATAATATAGGGATAGTTTATGATATAAGAGGTGATTATTTTAAAGCTATAGAATATTATACCAGGTCAAATGAGATACAGGAACAACTAAACGATAAAAAGGAACTTGCATGCGGTTATAATAATATTGGTATTGTATATGATAATAAAGGAGATCATGAAAAAGCTCTTGAGTATTATTTGAAAGCCCTTGCCATTAATGAGGAAGCGAATGATGAAAAGGGTATAGCTTCGAACTATTCCAACCTCGCCACCTTTTACAACAGCAGGAAAGATTACAGGAATGCCGTTAGATACTATCAAAAAGCCCTTAATATTTATGAAGAGATGGATATGCGGGATGGAGTTGGGATGATCTACAATAATCTTGGCAGCTTATATGAAGAAACCGGGGATAATGAACGTGCATTGGATTTTCAGATAAAAGGCTTGGAGATAAGGGAAGAAATGGGTGACAGGAAAGGCATTGCCACAAGTCTTCATAACATTGCAGGCTTGTATTCAAAAAAGAATGAATACCAGAAAGCAAAAGAATATTTTGAAAGAGCGCTGAATATCCGTGAAGAAATAGGGCATAAGCAAGGTATCGCATCAACTCTGAACAGTATTGGGAAACTTTACAACGACCTGGGTCAATTTAAAAAAGCCATTGAATATAACCTTAAGAGCTTGTCACTTTCATTTGAAATTGCAGATAAGATGATGATATCTGAAAATTACGGGAATTTATCTCACACCAGTTCCATGATAAGGAATTATAAAAATGCTTATGAGTATCACAAGCTATATTCTGATTATACTGACAGCTTGTTCAACGAGGACAAATCCAAAGAACTTGGCAAGCTGGAAGCAAAATATGAGTTCGACAAAGCCCTGGCAATGAAGAAAAGAAAGGAAGAAGAACTGGATAGAATTGCAGCAGAGACTAAAGCGAGAAGGGATAACCTTCAATACTCGGGGATTTTTATTTTTATCGTGCTGTTATTTGTTGGTGTTTTCATGTTGTGGAGATTCTCAATACCTATTCGTTTAGCGGAGGGTTTGATATTCTTTACATTCCTCTTGTTCTTTGAATTTTCACTTGTACTATTGGATCCGTACATTGAGCAATATTCATCAGGAGCACCAGCTATTAAACTGGCGTTCAATGCAGTTCTTGCTGCATTGATATTTCCTTTACATGCTTTTTTTGAGGGGAAATTGAAGGGACGGGTAATGAATGTGAAAAAGAGTGAGATACAAGATAGATTGATAAAATCTATATTGATCTTTTTTCTCATTGTTTTTAATCCCAATCTTAAAACAACAAGCTCTTTTGCCCAGAACCAACCTGTGATTGATTCACTTGAAAGTTTATTGAACTGCTCAATAAAGGACACTAATAAAGTGAAAGTTTTAAACAAACTGTCATGGGAACATCGTGTTTCTGACTATAACATAGCTATACAATATGCCAACCGGGCATTAACGCTAGCTCAGAAAATTGAATTCGGAAAAGGAATTGCAGAAAGTATGCGCAATATTGGTATTATTCATTCATATCAAGGTTCGTATGAAAAAGCGATAAATGCTCACCTGAAATCTATGCAAATCAGCAAAGAAATTGGCGAAAAAAAAGGTATTGCAAATAGCCTTAATAGTATTGGAAATGTCTATCTATATCAAGGAGATTATGATAAAACCTTATCCTATTATCTGCAATCCTTAAAAATAAGAGAAGAATTAGGAAACAAGGAAGATATTGCAATGAGTTTGGGTAATATTGGGATCGTGTATTATTATCAGCAGAACTTTGAAAAAGTAATTGATTATTACATACAATCTTTAAATATCTACAAAGAAATAGGGCATAAACCTGAAATTGCAAGAAGCCTGAATAATATTGGAATTGTTTATGATGCTCAAGGCAACTACGAAAAAGCCATAGATTTTTATCAAGAATCCTTAAAAATCAGTAAAGAACTGGGAAACAAAATTGAGATTGCATCAAGTTTACTTTGTATTGGTCTGATCAATAAGAACCTGGGAAATTATGAAAAAGCAGCAGTGAATTACCAGCAATCACTAATAATATACGAAGAATTGGGCGATAAAAGAGAAATTGCATTAGCCATTAACAATATTGGAATGTTGTATTTGGAACAGAATAAGGTCAAAAAAGCATTAGAGCATTTTAAAAGAAGTTTGGCAATTGTAATAGATATTGGTGCAAAAGATGATATAAAAGAAACTTATGGAAATCTTTCATCAGCATATGTGATAAAAAACGATTACAAAAATGCATATGATTACTATCAACTCTATTCCAGGATGAAAGACTCCCTCTTCAACGAAGAAAAATCCAAGGAAATAGGACGGCTGGAAGCAAAATATGAAATGGAAAAGAAGATAGCTGAGGAAAAAACCATAGCAGAAGCAAAGGCGAAGGCAGAAGCGGAAAGGCAAAAGAGAGGGAACCTGCTGCAGTATTCAGGGATTTTGATATTTATTGTGCTGCTATTTGTTGCTGTTTTCATTCTCGGCAGATTCTCTATACCAATTCGTTTAGCTGAGGGTATCGTGTTTTTTACATTCCTCTTATTTTTTGAATTCACGTTGGTTATGTTAGACCCGTACATAGAACGATTCTCAGCAGGTGCACCTGCTGTCAAGTTGGCTTTTAATGCTGTTTTAGCAGGATTGATATTTCCATTACATAGTTTTTTTGAAGAATTGTTGAAAAGGCGTATTTTAAAAACAAAAAGGTATATTATTTAGAAAAGATAAAATATAAAGATGAATGTGCGAATTGAGATACAACTGGCAATATATAATACGATAAATAATAACAAACTAGAATAATTCACAAAGCTTATCATTATGAAAAAAATAAAGTTTAAATCAGTACTTCATAATCATAGTGTTTTGATTGTCCTGTTTTACCTTTTACGGTCTTTCAATTTTAGTACTTACTGCCAGGATCTTCAAAATATTGATTCTTTACAAAACCTTTTACAAACGGAAATCCATGATACTACCCGTGTTGACATTTTGAACTCGATATGTTTCAAAATTAAGGGCTTAAATCCGGAGGAAGCCATTGAATACGGAAAGCAGGCACTGTCATTAGCCCGGCAAATTGAAGAAAGCTCAATCGAATCCATGAAGGACTTTTCCAAAAGGAATATTGTAAGAAGTCTGAATAATATTGCCGATTGTTATTATTATCAGGGTAATTACGATGAGGCGATCATCTATTTTTTGAAATCAATGAGAATTTGTGAAGATATGGGATATGTAAAAATACTGGCAGCCACATTAAATAGTATCGGAATGGTATATGATGATCAGGGATACTATGCCAAATCCCTTGAATACCTTTTAAAAAGTTTGAAGATCACGGAAAACATAGAGGATAAATCTGTTGCAATGGCAAGTTCGTACAATAATATCGGGATCATATACTGGAACCTGGGAGAGCTGGACAAGGCACTGGAATATTATTTTAACTGTTTAAGCATCGTAAAAAGGTTTGGGTATCAAAAAGGTATTGCTATGACTTACATTAATATCGGCAATATCCATCATGATAAGAAAAATTACGATATGGCTTTGGATTTCTTTTTCAAGGGAATGGAAATAAGTGAGGAAATAGAAGATCATAGGGGAATTGCCCTGGCTTATAATAATATAGCAAATGTTTACAGGGATATTGGAAATTACAACAGGTCGCTGGATTATCATTTCAAAAGTCTCGAGATAAAAAAGGAATATGCAGCCGGAACACTTGATATTGCAAGATCATACAACAATATTGGTTCAGTGTATAGTTCTTTGAATAATAATAAAAAAGCTATTGAATATATAGGGAAAGGTTTGAGTATAGCCGAGGAAGCAGGAGGCTATAAGCAGATGAAAAATGCATATAAGCTTATTGCGAATGTATATTCAGAGATAAAAGATTATAAAAATGCCTTCGAATACCATAAGCTTTATGCTGCAATGAAGGACAGTCTTTTTAACGAAGAAAAAAGCAAAGAGATAGGCAAGCTGGAAGCAAAGTATGAAATGGAAAAGAAAATAGCAGAGGAAAAAGCGATTGCAGAGGTGGAGGCAAAAGCGAAAGCGGAAAAACAAAAGAGGAGGAACCTGTTGCAGTATTCAGGTATTTTAATATTTATTGTGTTGATGTTCATAGGCGTATTCATGTCAGGCAGGTTTACTTTGCCTGTCCGTTGGGCAGAGGGATTGGTCTTTTTCACCTTCCTCTTATTCTTTGAATTCACCCTGGTTATGTTAGATCCGTACATTGAACGATTCTCAGCAGGTGCACCTGCCATTAAGCTTGCTTTTAATGCAGTTCTTGCGGGTTTGATTTTTCCGCTACATGCTTTTTTTGAAGGGCTTTTGAAAAGACGGGTATTATCCCAAAAGAAAACATGAAAAGATACAAGTTTTCTATCTACAAATTTAAGACCATTTGCGTAATTTTAGCTTACCTGGCAATTAGCTTTTTTTCTTGTATATCCACCGAATCTTTTTTATCCTCCGTAGCTTTAGCGAAGGATGAAGCGAAGGTTGGTTCGCAGAACATAACAAAAACAGATTCGCTTGAGAACCTCCTGCAAAAGACAGAGGACGATGCCACCAAAGTAGATCTGTTCAATGAACTTTCGTGGGAATATAGAAAAACAAATTCAGATAAAGCCATTGAATGTGCAAAAAAGGGGTTGGTATTAGCTGAAAAACTGGATGATAAAAAGAAAATGGCAAGATGCCTGAATCTTGCAGGACTGGCATACGAAAACAAAGGAAACTATGAAGAGAGCTTAGAGTACATAAAGCGTTCTTTGGTAATTTACAAAGAGATAGAGGATAAAGATGGAATTGCTGAAACCGTTCACAATATTGGAATTATTCACTTTGACCTTGGCAATTATGATAAATCTTTAAAGTACTACTTTGATGCGCTGAAAATAGACCGGGAATTGAATGACTCAAACGGAGTTGCAATAAGTTTTATGAATATAGGAGTGATCTACAAAATGCAGAACAATTTTGAAAAAGCCATAGAATATTATTTGCAATCTCTGGATGTATTTGAAAGTCTGGATGATCTGGTAGGTGTTGCGTACACATTAACTAATATCGGTACTATTCATGCAATGCAGGGAAACTATGATAATGCAATTGATTTTTTTTCAAGGGCTTTGAAAAAAAACCAGGAGTTGGGTGATAAAAGGGGAATTGCAAATTGCTATAATAATATTGGTGCGATCTATTATGACCAGGGGGAACTCGGTGAAGTATTGTATTATTTCAGGCAGGCACTACAAACTTTTGAAGAACTTGGAGACAAACAAGGAATTTCAATGGCATTGAATAACATTGGTTCATTGTACCTGGAACAAGAAGATTACGATAAAGCAGTAGAATTCAGCATGAGGAGCTTGGACATAGCTAAAGAAATAGGTGCAAAAGACGATATAAATGAGGCATATTTTAACCTTTCCAATATTTATTTTGAACAGAATAATTATAAAAAAGCTTATGAATATCACCAACTCTACACCCAGATGAACGACTCCCTGTTCAATGAAGAAAAATCCAAGGAAATAGGGCGGCTGGAAGCAAAATATGAAATGGAAAAGAAGATAGCTGAGGAAAAAGCCATAGCAGAAGCAAAGGCGAAGGCAGAGGCGGAAAAACAAAAGAGAAGTAACTTACTGCAATATTCAGGGATTTTGATATTTATAGTATTATTGGGCACCGGGCTTTTGGCGCTGGGTCGTTTAAATATGCCGGTAAGATGGGCAGAAGGTTTGGTATTCTTTACCTTCCTGCTGTTCTTTGAATTCATGTTGGTATTGTTAGATCCATACATAGAGCAATATTCATTAGGAGCACCAGTTATTAAACTCGCTTTTAATGCAGTATTGGCAGGGTTGATATTTCCTTTGCATCAGTTTTTTGAGGATAAACTTAAAAAGAAAGTTGTTAAGAAAAATAGTAGCAAAATAATAGGCAATTCAGCGAAAGTCCTGTTAATTACCTTAATAATTGTTGCCAATAGTTATAACATCTTTGCTCAAACCAGCACCAACACAAATATCCCAAATCCGAAAATTGATTCACTTGAATCTACATTGAAGACTGTTACAACCAACATTGATAAAGTAAATATTCTAAATGACCTCTGCTGGGAGTACAGAAATAATAATAGCGGTAAAGCCCTTGATTATGGTAAACAGGCACTTGAACTTGCAAAGAAAATTCAACATTTTTTTGAAGGTGAAAAGGAAGAGTGGGTTAAAACAGAGATCGCAAATAGCTTCTATTATATGGCTATTATATATGATCATCTGGGAGACTATGACAAAGCCCTTGAATATTACAAACAGGCAATTAAGATGGATGAAGATGTGGGTAATCAAGAAGACATTGCTTTTAGTTTAAACAAAATTGCGTTAATTTATGAGAAACAAGGCCTTTATGAGCAAGCAATTGACAATTACATCCGATCCTTGAAAATAATGGAAGACCTGAAAGATAATAAAGGGATCGCATTTAGTATGAACAATCTGGGAATGATATATGAACATCAAGGAGATTACGATGTGGCACTGGATTATTACTTGAAATCGCTTAGAATATTTGAAGATATCCTTGAACAAGCCTCATCCAGCCAAGGTGGGAGAAATCCCGCTCAAATAAGGATGAGTAAGAAAGGAATTGTTAGAAGCTATACCAATGTTGGGGTTACTTACTTTTATATTGGAGACAATGAGATGGCTCTTGATTATTTTATGAGAGGATTAAGAATTTGCGAGGAATTGAATAATAGGTCTTGCATTGCTGATGGGCTGAATAATATAGGTCTTGCGTACAATAAACAAGGTAATTATATAGAAGCATTGGAGTATTATCACAAGTCTTTAAAAATAAGTGAGGAATTGGATGATAAAAAGGAAATTGCAGCTAAATTGAATAATCTTGCAATAGTATATTACGAACAAGGGGGGAATTACGAAGTAGTATTGGATTATTTGTTGAGGTCATTGAAAATAAAAGAGGAATTGGGAAACAAACTGGGAATTATTTCCGGTTTGAATAATCTTGGGGAACTTTTTGCTGAATATGAGAAATATGAAAAAGCTATTGAATACAGCAAAAGAAGCTTGGTCCTTGCAAAAGAAATAAAGGCGAAGGATGATATTAAAAATGCTTGTAAAAATCTGGCATTTATCTACGCCAGTCAAAATTTGTATAATGAGGCTTATAATTATCACCAGCTGTTCTCCCAGATGAAAGATAGTCTCTTCAATGAGGAAAAGAGCAAGGAAATAGGTAAGCTTGAAGCGAGGTACGAGATGGAAAAGAAGATGGCGGAAGAGAAGGCGAGGACTGAGGCAGAAGCGAAGGTAGAGGCGGAGAAAGTGAAGAGAAGGAACCTGCTGCAATATTCCGGGATCTTAATATTAATAGTATTAATGTTTATAGGTGTCTTTATGTCAGGAAGGTTTGCTTTGCCTGTCCGATTGGCAGAGGGGCTGGTCTTTTTCACCTTCCTCTTGTTTTTTGAATTCACCCTGGTTCTGTTAGACCCGTACATTGAAAGATTCTCTGCAGGAGCACCTGCAATCAAGCTGGCTTATAATGCTGTACTTGCGGGATTGATATTTCCGCTACACGCTTTTTTTGAGGGGCTTCTGAAAAAACGAATATTAAACAAAGATATAACAGATCGATGATATGTTTTATTATTATTTTTGCATTTAATTACTTTATAACTCTATAAACTTTTCATCCATGAAAAAATTATTTTTATCTTTTATCATTATCCTGATTGTATCTTTAATTCAGGTAACAGCCCAGACAATAACATATTCAGAAATGTTCACAAGTGGAGCTTCTTATTGTCCGGGTGATCCCCAGTATGATAATTGGGGTATATTCAGAAGTCAATTAGACACAAATGCCCTGGCTTTCACAAAAGTTACGATCAAAGGGACTAATGACCCTGCCGGACTTACATGTACGGATGCAGCTATCGTTAAACAGATTGCTGGATCAATTAAAGATGGAATTGGTGGAGATTGGACATGCAATGCTTTAAGCTGGCATGTGGGTGTTGGTTGCTCAGCAGGGGGATGTGCATTGGTTGCAGATGCCATAGAATTTAATGCTACTGGTTCTGATTGTTCGTGTGATGCCTTGGGATACGTATTGCGTCCTTGTATTGGAAACAGCAACTGGGGAGGTGTTAACTCAACTGCTTGCGGTGCTCCCACCCAAACCATGACTGTGGAATTTGAATATGCTCCCCCTTATTGCACTCCCACATATACCAATCCATGCTCATCAGGCGATTATATTGACGGGGTTGTTTTTGCTGGTATAAGTAATACAGGAACCGGTTGTAATGGAAATCCCGATAATTATATTTGCTATTCAACATTTACTGCAACAGTTGCTAATGGCTTATCATACCCGATAATATTAACACCTCCTGTGGATTCAGCCCAGGGTTTCGGAGTATGGATTGACTTTAATGCTGATGGTGATTATGCAGATCCCGGGGAATTCGTTCTTTCATCTGCTCCTGATACTGTCCAGGTTATTGATACTATTACTATCCCGTTAACTGCTTCAATAGGAAATACAACGATGAGAGTCAGGTGCATCTCTGCTGCAACTCCTGTAGCTTCTGATTCATGCAGTAATGCTGCTGCCGGTGAAACCGAAGATTATCCGGTTTTAATTAAGATTGCAGATGATGTGGGCATTATTGCAATTGATTCACCCCAATCGGGCTTTTCGTTAAGTGCAGCCGAAACGGTTACTGTCAGAGTTAAAAACTTTGGAGCAAATACCCAGGATACTATCCCGGTGTCATACCGGATTGATGGAGGACCGCCTATAAATGAAACTATCATCGCTTCAGTTAATCCGGGTGATACAGTAAGCTATTCTTATACAACAACCGCTGATCTGTCTGCTGTTGACACTTATATTTTTGACGCATGGACCAGCTTACCTGGTGATATTGAATATATAAATGACAGCATAACAAATTATGAAGTTATCAATAGTATATTTATAATAATTGGTGCCGGCACTTCAACCAATACCAATACGACCTATCCAGCCCCTTATGGAAACTGGTATTGGGGAGCAAAACACCAAATTATCATCCAGGCATCAGAGCTAACAAATGCCGGTATGACACTTGGTTTTATTAATAGTCTTGCTTTTAATGTTGCCGTGCCACAAGGTACACCCCTAGTGGATTTTACTATTAAAATAAAAAATACATCTGCAAGTGCAACCACAACCACTTTTGATAATGTTGGATTAACTACCGTGTGGGGACCGCAAACCTATACTGAAACAATTGGCTGGAATGTTCATGCTTTTTCTTCCCCTTTCCTTTGGGATGGCTCATCCAATCTTTTAATTGAAACTTGTTTCAACAACACTTCATATACATATAATGCCCTAACATATTATACACCTACTACCTTTAATAGCGTAGTGTGGGTAAATCAAGATGCATCAGGAGTATGTAATGTATCTACCGGAAACACATCGGTAAACAGACCTAACATGCGGTTTGAAGTGTCTCCCCCTGCTCCTGTTGATGCAGGAATAAGTTCAATTACTTCTCCTGCCAGCGGTTGTGATTTAACGAATTCGGAAATAATTACCGTTAATATCTCTAATTATGGCACTGATACTATTTTCAGTGTTGATGTTTATTATAGTGTAAATGGCGGGGCGCCTGTCATGGAAACTGTTAATGATACTATACTGACCTGGAATTCCCTTTTATATTCATTTGCCACAACAGTTGATATGTCTGCTCCGGGTATATACCTGATAGATGCGTGGACCGGCTTGGCTGGTGATACAATTAACCTGAATGATGGTGAAACTAACTACCAGGTTGAACATTTTGCTCCATTTACTGTTTTTCCTTTTACCCAGGATTTTGAAAGCGAACCGCTATGCGGAACAGGATGTGGTGATCCATGTTCGTTATCAGGTCAATGGATCAATGACACTGATGACGATATTGACTGGGCAGTTGATGAAGGAGGTACACCTTCCAGTAGTACAGGGCCCATTATTGACAATACTATTGGGGATGTCACCGGTAATTATTTATATATCGAATCATCATCCCCTTGTTATCCATCAATTGTTGCAGTGCTTTTAAGCCCATGTTTAGATATTAGCTCTTTAGCCAATCCATATTTATCTTTCGGCTATCATATGTTTGGAGCGGATATGGGTGATCTTTACATTGATATAGATACAGGAAGTAGCTGGATCACTATTGATTCACTTCTTGGACAACAACAATTACAAGAAACAGATCCCTGGTTATTGGCTGATATTGAACTATTTTCTTTTTCCGGGAATATGAGAGTCAGATTCCGGGGTATTACCGGCACTGGTACTACAAGTAATATGGCTATTGATGACATAATGATTTATGATAAACTACCTGTTGATGTTGGAGTTATTTCTATTGATTCGCCTGTATCTGGTTGTGGTCTTACTGCAAACGAAGCTGTTATCATTAAGGTTGAAAATTTTGGTTCTAATGCCCAGGATACCATACCGGTAGCATATCGTGTTAATGGCGGTGGTGCTGTGGTTGATACCATTTTTACATTGATCAATTCGGGAGATACCCTATCCTTTACTTTTTCTGCCACTGCAGATTTATCTTCAGCAGGTACTTATGTAATTGATGCATGGACGGATTTATCAAGTGATGGGGATAATACTAATGACTCCATCTTAAATTATACTCTAACCGGCAATATGACAATTATTGATGAATATACACAGCAAACCGGTACAGTAGGTACCGTAGGTGAGGGTGGAAGTAATTTCTACGGACAATCATTCTTTGCAGATGTAGGTATTATTACAGAAGTAGGTGTGTGGCTGGAAGAAGCTTCTCCTGAAGGTGAAGTAAGAATTGCCCTTACTCCTGATGATGGTTCAGGAAATCCCGATGAAAATGTAGTTTTATGGCAAAGTGCGCTTATTGATCCCGCTCCGGTTGGAAGTTGGTTTAATATGGATGGTTTAAGTATTCCCGTTACCATAGGAACAAAATATTGGGTATTATTTGACGGTGTTAACACAGGAGCTACAGGACAAAGCCGTGCCGGAACTTCCACCGATTACACTGATACTGGTGAAGATTTTAAATATTCAAACGATAATGGAGTTACCTGGTCCACCTGGTCAGGCCCATTAGCTGTTTTAGTAAACAGTTCCTGCCCTGCTCCTGATGATGTTGGAGTTATTGCCTTTGATGCCCCTAACTCCGGATGTGATTTTACTGCAGCCGAAAGTGTTACGGTTTGGGTTAGGAATTTTGGCACTGCCGCACAAACAAACATCCCTGTTTCATACAGAGTTAATGCAGGAACACCTATAAACGAGACTATAATTTCTACAATTAATCCAGGTGATACTGCAACCTACACCTTTGCTGCTACTTATGACCTGTCTTCACCAGGTTTTTATATATTCGATGCCTGGACCATTTTAGGTACTGATACCAATAATTTTAATGATAGTATAAACGATTATGTTATTCTAAACCAAGGTCTATTCCCAACAACAACATCTTATACCGATATAACCTGTTTTGGCATTTGTGAAGGCAGCGCTTCAGCAACAGCCTCAGGCGGAACTCCCCCTTATACTTATTCATGGGATGATCCTGATTCACAAACAACCTCTACTGCTGATAGCTTATGCGCAGGTACTTATAATGTAACTGTAACTGATTTCAATGGATGTTTTGATATACCTGTCATTACAATTTCAGAACCTGCTGATCTTACACTTACATTAAGCAGTATTGACCCAACATGCGGTAACTCAAATGGTGAGGCGATTGTCACTGTATCAGGAGGAACATCCCCTTATACATATCAGTGGGATGACCCGGGATCACAAACCAATACTAGCGCATCAAACCTGTTAGGAGGTGTGTATACAGTAGTAGTTGCAGATGCTATTGGTTGTACGGCTTCTTCTTCAGTAACCCTGACAGACCCCGGAATGCCAACCGTGTCCACAACAGGAACAGACCCCACTACTTGCGGAGCCAATGACGGCATTGCCACTGCAACAGTTTCTGGAGGTACTTCTCCTTATACATATTTATGGAGCTCTGGTGGCACCTCAGCCACTGAGACAGGATTATGGTCTGGAACATATACAGTAACAGTCACCGATGCTAATGGTTGTACAGCTACTTCTTCTGTTACTCTTACATCACTTGGAGCGCCAACTGTAACCACAATCACTACAGATGCCACTTGTGCAGCCAGTGATGGTATTGCTATAGCTACTGCATCAGGAGGAACTGCTCCATACACATATCTATGGGACGCTTCTGCAGGTTCACAAACAACAGCTACTGCCACCGGCTTGGCGGCAGGCACTTACGTTGTAACCGTTACGGATAATAATGCTTGTACAGCTACTTCATCTGCAACCGTAAATGTTGGTGGAACCGGCCCTTCATTATCAATTAATGTAACTGATGTTAGCTGTTATGGAAATGATGACGGTTCAGCGACAGTTACAGCTACCGGAAGTGTACCACCTTATACTTATTTATGGAGTAACGGTGCTACGACAGCTACTATATACGCTCTATCTGCCGGCACTTATGATATAACAGTTACTGATGCAGATGGATGTGAGAGCACTTTTAATACAACAGTTAACGAACCATCTTTGATCACTGCAACTTTGACTGTAATTGAACCGAGTTGTGGAAACAGTGATGGCAATGCTACTGTTTTTGCATCAGGAGGTAGTGGCTCTTATACATACCAATGGGATGTGTCAGCAGGGAATCAAACTACTCAAACCGCCACCGGATTATCAGCAGGTACTTACAACGTAACAATTACCGATGCAAATAGTTGTACTGAGTCTTTTTCAGTAAATCTCAGTGATGCAGGGGCAGGTAGTTTATCAGTAGGAAGTACGGATGTTACCTGTAATGGCGATAATGATGGAACTGCATCTGCAACAATTACTGGTGGAACACCTCCTTATACATACTCCTGGAGTAATGGAACAACAACAACCAGTTTGAGCGGACTATCCGGAGGGATATATACACTTACTGTAACAGATTCCCTAGGTTGTATATCTGTTGAGGATGCTGTAATTTATGAATCCGATCCATTGATCATTTCAACTAATTTCTTTAATGTTTCCGCTGATACCATTTGTGATGGACAAGTTATGGCATATCCTACAGGAGGAACTGGAACATATACTTATCAATGGAATGATCCCGGTTCACAAACTACTTCTATAGCTTATAATTTATGTATTGGGACTTATATTGTAACTGTAACAGATGCTAATGGTTGTTCTGCAACCGCTTCTGTCTATGTTGATTCCTTACCATCCGGTATTGGAAGCGCTGCATTTGTTAATAATAGCATCAATATTTATCCCAATCCAAACACAGGTGAGTTTATGATTGAAATGACACTTTATAAGAAACAGGATGTTGGTATAAAAATATTTAGTTTAGATGGAAAGCTCGTATTTTCTGAAATGCTACGTCAAATAGACAATTACAATAAACGAATGAACCTGAATGCCAATTCAAAAGGGATATATTTAGTTTATTTTCTGATTGAAGGAAAATATGTAACAAAGAGGGTATGTGTAAATTAGAAATAGACCTCACAGGTTTTAGAAACCTGTGAGGTCTGAGATAAAATCAAACATCTTGAAAAAAATTGCTCTTTTAATCTCATTTATAACAGTTTGTTCATTTGCTTTTGCACAGAACAAATTACAACAAATTCAACATCTGCCCAAAATTGCTGCACCTCATCAAATTGGCAATCAGATGGCAAAACCTTTAAATTATAGTGGAATTAGTTCTCATCAGGGTTTACAGAAAAAAGCAGCATTCTTTAGTGAAGATTTTGAATCAGTCACTCCACCTGCGCTTCCAGCCGGGTGGACAACAAGTACTTTAGGTACCGATGGCGGCTTTTTTACAGGTGATTATCAGGATGCCAATGCAGGTACATATTGGCCAGTCGCTGACCATACACAGTTTGTAATGACAAATGATGATGTTTGTAACTGCGACAAATCAGCCGACTATTTGGAACTACCACAGCTTGATTTTACAGGACAATCAGGTTTTTCCCTGGCATTCGAATACGTTGATGACAGATCTTATGGTGGTAATCCCAGCACAGTTGAACTAAATATTAACGGAGCCGGGTGGAATGTTCTATATACACTTCCACAAACAACATTGAGTTGGGATTATGTAAATATCCCCTTAACTGTGGCTGACAATCAACCCGATGTACGCATTCGATTTCATTATGATGATGCAAGTGAATGGGCTACAGGCCTGGCTATTGATGATGTTGTAATTGATATACCACCTGATAATGACCTGGCAATTAAAACCATATATTATGACACTCTGGGCGCTCCGTTGAATATTCCCGATTCCATGAGCACACTTTATTATTATCAGATTCCATTAAAACAGGCAATGGCGGATTCTATTTTCTTTTCATGTAATGTGTTTAACAAAGGCGCTGCTACACAATCCAATACAAGACTTTTTGTGGATATTACAGGCGCTGAAACATATATCGACAGCAGTTCAGCCATCTCTCTGGCGCCTGCTGCAACCGATGCGCTAATGATCGCTGCTCCTTATACACCTTCAGTTTTAGGAACTCACAATGTGGCTTTTGAAGTATTATCAGATTCAACAGATGCTTTCCCTGATGATAATATACGGAGTGATTATTTTGAAGTTACTAATTCGATTTATGCAAGAGACGATGGAATCTTTGCGCAGATAGCAGTATGGTGGTATGGTACTGGTGTAAATTACGAGATAGGCAATATGTTTGAAATCTTTACTATTGATACTGCTTATTCTATTTCATATTATAATAAGACAAATGTATCCTCCAATATTGGTGTTCCGGGAAATATTATCAGTTTAAATCTTTATGATGAAACCGGGTTTGGTACTTTCACACCAATTGCATCTAATCAATATTATGTTATTTCCCCTTTAGACACGAATACATGGATCACCCTGCCAATACCACCAACGGAGTTGGTTCCGGGACAATATATTGTTATGTTAGAGACTATCAGTGGTGACCAGGTCTTTGTCACAAGCCAGACTGCACCTCCTTTGACTGTATTTATTGACCCTGATAATTCAAATACAACATGGTATTATGCCGATAAAATACCCTGGATCCGGCTTAATTTTTCTCTTTATACATCATTCCTCCCAAACATGGTTAAAGGCACGGTGTTTAATGATCTAAACAGCGATTGTACCGCTGACAGCGCTGAATCCGGCTTGTTATGGTGGATGGTCAGGGCAGACCCAGGACCATATTATGCTTTTACCGATTATTCAGGAAATTACCGACTCTATTTGGACAGCGGTAATTATACCATTAGTCTTATAGATAATGAATTGCTGTGGAACCAGGTATGCCCCTTATCACCATCTACCTATTCTGTTAACCTCACAGATGGCGATACCATTAATAATATCAATTTCGGCATACAGGCAGATTATTATTGTCCTGATATGAGCGTTGACATCTCCACATGGGCGGTAAGACCGTGCTTTTCTTCAACATATTCCGTAAACTATTGCAATAATGGCACCATGGTAGCTATCAATGCGACAATAGATGTTGAACTGGATGGTAATATGTCTTATACCGGAGGTACCGGTAACTTGATCTCTCAAAATGGAAATATTTTAACCTTTGATATTGGTACTGTAAATTCCGGGCAATGCGGTACATTTCATTTTTTTATTGATGTAACTTGTGATATGTCTCTTGTAGGCAGCACAATGTGTGTGGAAGCCCATATCTACCCCGATAGCATTTGCACACCACCAGATTCAGCCTGGGACCATTCAAGTGTGTCTGTTGTTGGTAAATGTGTTGGTGACAGTTTGGCTTGCTTTACCATTTACAACACAGGCGATCCGGGAACTGGCGATATGCAGGGAACTTCTGAATACCGTATTTATGAAAATAATATGCTTGTTTACTCAGGAACATTCCAGCTTAATGGTGGCGACAGTACAGTCATTTGCTGGCCTGCAAACAGCAACACCATCCGCCTTGAAGCCGACCAGCGGCCCGGACATCCCGGCAACAGCCACCCGCAGGATAACGTTGAGTTATGTGGTGTTCCCACCTTTGTTACCTGGCAAATAACCGTTGTTCCCGAAGATGATGAAGATGACTTTATTGAGATTGACTGTAATGTTGTTACCGGCTCTTATGACCCTAACGATAAACAGGTAAAACCAGAGGGTCTGACAGAGCAATACCGTTATATTGATTCAACAGATGTCCTGGAATACCTTATCCGTTTTCAAAATACTGGAACTGATACTGCCTTCAATGTTGTGATATGGGATACATTATCGGAATACCTTGATATTACTACAATAAACACTGGCTCAAGCAGTCATCCCTATTCATTTGATATTTATGGAAATGATATTATACAGTTCACATTTAATAGTATTTTACTCCCTGACAGTAATGTTAATGAGCCGCAAAGCCATGGATTCGTGAAATTCAAGATCCACCAGCAACCGGGAAATACCAAAGGAACAGTAATTGAGAATAAAGCAGGTATTGTGTTTGACTTTAACGAGCCCGTCATTACCAATACGGTTTTCAACACCATTGGCAACATTGATTCGGTAACGTGTTATATTGAAGCCAGCTTTTCATACCAGGGCGCTGACCTGACTGTTAACTTTACAAGCGCTTCGTCAAACGCTGATTCATATTCCTGGGATTTTGGTGACGGCTCTACAAGCATAGAACAAAACCCTGCATACACCTATTCTGATACCGGGACATATACGGTAACTTTAACAGTTAGTAATAGTTGTGGAAGCGATACTTATAACCAGACAGTAACTGTTCAATCCACGGGCATTTATCATACCGGATATAGCGGGTATCAAATATCTGTATTTCCTAATCCGTTTAATTCATCAGCAACAATTATTATTACCGGCAGGAATGTTAAAGAATCCCTTTCTTTTGAATTGTATAACATCATAGGAGAGCGGGTAAAGGTAATCTCGATTACTGGTAATAAGTTTGTGGTCCGCAGGGAAAATTTGCCTGAAGGAATGTATCTCTATAAAATTACATCTTTTGATGAATTGATTAGTGTGGGTAAGCTGGTGGTTGACTAACTAAACCAAACTAAACTAAACTAAACTAAACTAAACTAAACCCTGACAGGATTATTGTTATTTCAAAATAAGAATAATACCCGCAAGGTTTCAAAAACCTTGCGGGTATTTATTTCAAAGGTATTCCTTTAGCAGAAGGTACAGAGGGCAAATATTAAATATTTACCTCCCCCACATCCCTCCTAATATTAATAATATTTTCTTTTTTTGTAATGTTTTTGCCACTTAATCGTCTTATGATAAAATGACCATTGAAGACTTTAAAATAAAAGTGCTTCCAATAAGGAATAAACTATTCAGGTTTGCTAAGAGATTACTGAAAGAAACGGCAGATGCAGAAGATGTTACACAGGAGGTATTAATAAAATTATGGTCAAACAAGGAAAAGTTAAACCAATACAATAGCATAGAAGCTTTCGCCATGATAATAACCAAAAATATGTGCCTGGATGAATTAAAAGTAAAGCGAAGAGAAGTGGTTGAACTGAATAGTACAGTGATTTTACCTGTTGATTCTACACCATATAAACAAACAGAATTAGCAGACAGCATGAAAACCATGAACCTGATCATTGATACGTTACCTGAGCAACAAAAGATGATAATCCAACTCAGAGATATAGAAGGATATTCTTTTGATGAAATTGCAGAAATAATGGACCTGGGCATTAATGTGATCAGAGTGAACCTGTCCCGCGCCAGGAAAAAGGTGAGAGATGAATTCAAGAATCTAACTTCGTAAATTGATTAAAAACAATTTTTTTTTTAAAATAAGGAAGTAAAAATAAGATAATGTTGCTGGGTGCTGGTTACTGGGTGGTATGTACTGGTTACAGAGTCTGAGTATTAAACAACCCGTTCGGCTGAGCTCACGCCGAAGCCAGAACCAAGAACCCAGAGCCCAGAAACGATTGTTAAGTATAAAAAACACAAAATGCCGGTATATCAGGTTAAAATATTTAAATTCCGATACAATAAAATATACAGCTATGGACTTACAAGCAATTGAGCATTTACTGGAAAAATACTACAACGGTGAAACATCACTGGAAGAGGAACAGCAGTTAAGAGATTATTTCAATACTCATGAAGTGCCTGATCACCTTAAACATGAACAGGCGCAGTTTAAGTATTACAAAACTGCCATACAGGAGAAGATAACCAATGCTGAATTTGAAGGAAATGTCTTGCAGGCAATAAAACAATCACCTGCTAAAGGTAAAATAAGGCAAATTAAGCATTACATATATTATCCTGCCGCTATCGCAGCAAGTGTTGCATTGTTGGTAGGTATTTACTTCCGGGTTTATGATAGCAGTACTATAAACAGCCCTATTGCAGAGATGAAGAACACTTATGATGACCCCGAACGGGCATATTTTGAAACAAAAAAAGCATTACTGATGGTCTCGGAAAAATTCAACAAGGGGATCAAAAATGTTAATAAAATATCAAAATTTCACCAGGCACAGGAATTAATAACCAATAAAAACAAATGATCATGAAAAAAATAGCCGTACATCTGATACTGATTTTAGTGCCTTTTCTCATACAGGCACAAACAACCCCTATGGATGCACTTTTTGATAAATATTCGGGTGAGGAAGGGTATACCTCTGTTTACATCTCAAAATACATGTTCGAGCTTTTTGCTAAAATAGTTGATGAAGAAGAGGATAAGGAATTCAAAGAGGTAGTAGGCGGACTGAACAGTATAAAGATACTGGCAACTGATGAAAAAGCCGGAGCTAAACAGAATAAGGAATTCTATAAGGAAATATTGAATTCCCTTTCAGAGATTGATTACAAGGAGCTTATGATCGTAAAAGATGGCGCTGAGGAGGTTAAGTTCCTTATACACGAGAAAGATGGTAAAATATCCGGGTTGGTGATGGTCGTTGGTGGTGAGGATGAAAGTGTGCTGATCAGCATGGATGGTAATATTGACCTTAAAAATATTTCAAAGCTTTCAAAATCAATGAATATTTCAGGAATGGAACATTTGGATAAAATTGAAAAAAACAAAAAAGATATAAATAAGAAAAAGCAATAATTGACGTTAACCTGGTTCCTCCTGAAATCAGGGGGAGCTATAATACTTAATTATCATGAAAACAATCAAATTTTTTCTAACATCGCTGATCGCATGTACCTTTATCTTTACTCAAAACTGTGCCAACGAAAAAGAAAAGGAGAGCTTCGTTCAATTTTACAAAAAATATAATGGGGAAGACGGTTTTATTTCAATTAACCTGCCTCCGGGTTTGATCCGCTTGTTCGTTGACAAGGAAGACAAAGAGCTTAAGCAAATACTCAAGGACCTGGATGATATAAGGATATTGATCTATTCTGAGAAAATTAATGATGGCAGAACAAGCGCTTCTTATTTAAAGGAATTGGACAAGATATTATCTTCAAGGGATTATAAAGACCTGATGGTGATAAGGGAAGGGCAAGAGGTTATAAAATTCAAGATCAGGGAAAATGAAAATAAAGTAAGCGAGTTAGTGGTGGTAGTAACTGATGATAAAGAATTTGTTGCATTGAGCTTATCCGGTTCCATAGACATTGAAAAAGTTAAGGGTATATCCAAATCCATTGATATAGAAGGCATTAAGCAACTTGAAGAGCTGGGGATTGAATAACGCTGGTTTTAAATCCCAGATTTTATATCAGACCCGCAAGGTTTTTAAAATCTTGCGGGTCTTTAATTAATTTTTTTGTTTTTTTTGAGGGGCTTGGACACTCTTCCTGTTTTTTTATTTCATATTATTACATATATTTGCTACGATTAATAATTGTACTTATTGAATATTTTAAGAATAATAATACATATTAAAATGCTAAAAATTATTACCGCTTTTAAAATAGAAAAATAATGAAAACTTTAATAGTAAATATACCTGAAAAGGATGAAAGTTTGATTGTAGCTTTATTGAAAAAGTTCCGTTTCAAAACACGGGTGTTATCTGATGAAGATTTTGAAGATGAAGATGCTATCGCAAAATGGATAAGCGAAGGAATGAACACGGAAGATATACCTGCAACCAAATTATACAAATACCTGCGTAAACATGGAGTTGATTGTTAAAGGACAGTTTTTTCGTGATATTGCCGGAATTTCCGATGTGCATTTGCTGGTGGCAATACGGAATAAAGCATTGGAAGTAGAAAAGGCTGAAACAATTGTTCAGATTCAAAACCTGAAAAAGCTAAGAAAACACAAAACACATTACCGAATAAAAATTGAGGATGAATACCGCATCGGTGTGGTTATACGGAGCAATAAAATTTGGTTTATACGTTTCGGGCACAGGAGTATTTTTTACAAAAAGTTTCCATAATACCTAATTTTCCTGATTACTCTAATTTATGCAATTTTACACTGGCAAATAATGATGCAATAAGGGTTTTGCCGTCATCAATCTTGTTATTATTTAGCAGTTCAAGGAATTCCGGGTAATCTATTTCCACCACCTCAATATTCTCGTTTTCAGTTTCGTTTCCTCCTCCTTCATGTATCTTGTCTTCATTGGTTACCGTAGCATGATAAAGATAAATTACCTCAGATGAGTAGCCGGGGGTCACAAAAAATGATGAGGTTAAATGAATATTTTCGTCCTTTACTTTATACCCGCATTCTTCCAATACTTCACGCTTTGCCGTTTCCAAAGGCAGTTCACCTTCATCTATTGTTCCCGCTGCTATTTCCAGAACCGGCTCACTTACGTGGTTAGCTATAGCATACCTGTATTGCTTAACGAATATCACTTTACCGGTTTCTTCATTGTAAATAAAGACCGCTGAAGCATCCTTCCTGATCAGCTTCATCTTGCTGAACTCCGTAACTTTGCCTTCTTTACTTGTGTGTTTCACAAGCGCTTCATCAACCTTGAAATAATTGTCGAAAATGCGTTTTTCTTCTTTTATCTCGTACATGGCTTGTTTAAGTTTAGTTCCAAAGGAAGTATTATTTTTGATGTGTTGTCAGGTGTTTCCACCAGACAACAAAATGTGGAAATGTTCACGTCAGGTGGAAACACCTGACGGCACTTAAAAAAATTTTCGCTTTACCAATTGTGTAGTTTTGAACTACACAAACGAATGCCAATAAATATGGTCAAAACTATTCGTAAAAACACTTTTTTTAAAAAAAAAAAATGGTTTTTTTATAGTTGATCAAGCATCCGTATGTTAGTCGCAGACTATCAAATTATTGAATCGTAGTTGCAAACTACGATTAGCTGATGGGGTAGGGGATCGGAATCAAAACAATACCTCAAAAAAACACTATTGTGGTTTGTTTTCAATTCGATATTCATGTTTTCTTTGAGTCAGAGACCTCACAGGTTTCCAAAACCTGTGAGGTCTGAAAAGAATTTACCTGTATTGTAATATAAATTCTTCATTCATTCTTTTTGGACATTTTATTTTTGAATCTCTTCCAACAGCAACAATACTAAAATCTATAGCCCAGTTATTGTTTTCTAACTTCTTTCCATTAATAATACCTTTGGATATTGGATGCCAGCCACTATCCTTACATCTGCAAGGTCGTCCATAGTATCCATTATGTGATGCTATTTGATTATCTTGAATTTCAAAAGAATCTGCATTACTATCGATTTCAAACACTATTTTTTCAATGAATTCATTTTCATTAGCAGTATTCCCCCCATTATGATAATAATATTCAAAAACTATTTTCTCCCCATTTTCAATCTGTAAATGACGCAATTCGCTATACAAAACTATTTTTTTATCAGAGTAAACTTTATATTCATATTTTGGCTCTGAAATTTTATATTGTGCTTGGCTAACTGCACAAAACAAATTAAGACAAAAAAAAATGGATATAATTATTATATTATTCATTATTATAGTTTTCCGGTTTCACACGTTTCTTAATTGTTTTTTCAAATAATCCGTTATAACCAATTCCAATGTGTGGAAACACAGCATCATCTCTGCAGCACTACTTTTTCATTTACAACACCTTCTTTACCTATAAACTGAACAAAGAAAATACCATCAGGTAAATAAGATAGATCCATCATCATTTTCCTCTCGATAACTTGTTCATTATATACCAATTCCCCATATATGCTATAAACCTTCACTTCCCCTGTTGCTTCAGTTTTTATATCACCTGTTTCAAGTATAAATAGTCCTTTGTTTGGATTCGGATAAACTTCTAACCCGGAACTTGAAACCTGAAACTTATCAATACCTGACACTTCATTAACAGTGACTGAATCAGATGCAGTACAACCATTGGCATCTGTAACAGTAACATGATATGTTCCTGCGCACAGGTTGTCTGCTGTTGTAGTTGTTTGACCGCCTGTATCATCCCATAAATAGGTATAAGGTGGATTACCACCACTTGCGGTGAGCGAAGCCGAACCGTCACAATTGCCTTGTGAGGCATCATTGGCTGTAGTGATTGCTGATATGGCAGTGGGTTCATTGATGGTTATACTGGCTGTTGCAGAGCATCCACCAGCATCTGCTACTGCTACATCATTAGTGCCGGCAGCCAGACTATTTTCAGTTGCACCTGTACCTCCATTTGACCATAAATAACTATAAGGCGCAGTACCGCCACTTGCAGTGAGCGTAGCAGAGCCATCATTTCCGCCATTACAACTAACATCAGAACTTGCTGTTATTGTTGCTGTTAAAGTACACATCGTATGAGCTGGAAATAATATATAATCAATCCATGCACAATCCTGACCTTCAGAAACATATCCATCTTTTATGTATAACCATTTGAATGTATGTTGTCCGGCAGTAACAGGAAATTTTTCCAAAGACCAGTCTATTTCACCATCCCATACACCCTGAGAAATACCATCAATCAAAAACTCTAAATAATCCCAATCATCATAATAAGAATCCTCGCAGGAAACTTTTTTATAGAAAGATATCGTATCATCAGAAAGGATCTCCAGGGTAATTATAAGCTCTGATGATTGGTCATCATCGATCACACCGGATCTTGCAGAAAAATTTCCTTCATACGGGTTACCCGAGTTAATTATCCATGGCACATCCCCGCCGGAAGTCCAGTCATAACTCAAAAAATCGTTTGTTTCCCAATCTTCAACTATTAAACCAACCTTTTTATTAACTGTTAGTTCAGCAGAATATAGTCCGGCACTTAAAGTAAAGTTCAAATCCACCAACGTTCCAATAGGTGTTGATTGATCAACAGTAATATTAAACGATGCAATAGTTGAAGAACTAATATTTAATGGTCCTACACTATCCAGACTTGTATTTATTGTTAAATAACTGCTTGATGAAGTTAAACTACAAATGGAATATGGCGAAACAGCATACCCGTTATTAAGAGAATTAACATTTATAATAACAGTTTCCCCGGAATCAAGACGTCCGTTACTATTTCCTGAAGAATCATTTATGCTGGCAAAAGTAAGACCCAGAGAGGGAGCATTTAATGTTACGTTAAAAGCCGAATACCATGTACTGTCATTAATATCTTTTATTTCAAGCCCAAATAAAACAATATGCTGGTCAGGGACAGAATCATTAACTGTAAAAGCAAAAGCATCACTTATTGTTAATAAGTTGGTTGTATCAATATCACCAAAGGTTGCAGCGCTGTCAGTAATAGTAATATAATTATCATTGGAAGATAAGATAGCTGAAACGTTGATAGCTGTTGTATCTCCAACATTTTCAAGTGTAATATCCAAAGTTATGTTCTCGCTATAATCAGCGTTACCATTATTATTTCCTGTTGTATCTCTCACAAGGTGTGAAGACAAGATCACGTAAGGGCCTGATGGCGGATAAACAGTAACACTGCCAATATAGGGTTGCCTGTTTTGTTTGGTAGCTACAACAGTTGCTGTGCCTGGGTAAAAGAAACCACTAAAAATAATTTCTGCAACACCACCTGCATCAGCTAATGCAGCGCCATATAAAACACTATCCATAGATAATGCAACATAGGTATATGGCTCTGTAATAACTGTAAATGTTGTTAATCCAATTGGTATCGCAGGACTATGGCTTACTGATAAAGTGTCAGGCACTGAGAAATAGATCATTAATGAAGGGTCTCCCATCAAGTGATAAATTTCCCAGTAATAATCAAAATAACCTGAGCCGGCTTCTGTTACAGCAAGGTTTCCTGCAAATATCATCTGGTCCTGGGCAGCATACCATTCACCCTGTGGCTCGCCATTATCATGGAAAGTCCTGTCGTAAGCGCCCAAACCGGTTTGAGCATAAATTGGTAATGAATCAATAACACCATTTCCTACTCCCCACCAGTAATCCTCGTCCCAAAGAGTACTGTTTGAACCGCCGATATACCCTATTGCCCCTTTGTTGTCAGCTCTTAGTAGAGCTTCTCCAAAACAAACACTTTCATCAAATTTATTTGTCAAACAAGCATTTCCTATCATTAAAGGATATTTATTTTGGTTTTGCAGTCCATTAATATCACTCAAATTAAAGGATGGGTCAGACCAGCCGTCATAATTACCGTGGGCAGTGTAATTTACAAAACCAACACCATCGCTTACATACTGAATAATGTCAGCAGCAGCATAGGCAGAGGCAGGATATAGATATGTATGGGAAGTAATTCCATGGGCTGAATTAAAATAATATTGATTTCCATAATTTATTTGCCCGTTTCCCCAAACAGAAGCCATGCTCCCGTCAACACCGGATACCATAAGTATATCATCTAAAAAAGAAGGATCAGGCATAAGATATTGCTCATATTCTAATGTTTTATCAATTTGTGGCTGAAGTTCTCCAATATTATTAGCTGAAAATCTGCCATAATATACTTCGGGGAAGTAATCACCCGTATATTCGCAAAAATACAGATCGGTAACATGGCTATCGGTATTACCGGCAAATGCCGGTACCTGGTCAATATCACCAACAAACAGAACAAAAGACGGAGCAGGATCGGATGGAGTGGCTTGATTGTACAAATTTTCCAGGTATGCAGCGATTGATGTGTTTGTGCTTCCTACACCGGGATCATTTGTGTATGCCTCTATAATATAAAAACCCTTTTTGGTTTTCCATTCAATAAAAGGTTGTAGCACACCCTGGAACATAGGGTCGGAAACAATCACATATTTAATAGGATATTTTGATATTGTATCTTTGGAAGCTATTGGTTTATAATTGGTCAGTTTTTTATATAATGGCTCGAAATATGGAGAATATGTTTTCTTTTTTATCAGCTCGGTCTGTGCAATATCAGCACCGGGAAAATGAATTTCTACTTCTATATTTGTATATACTTTAATCTTATTTTGAACCGGGTTATATTTAACAGGTGCAATATCAATTCTTGCAATTCTTGTACCGCGCATTTGTCCTAGAATTTTATAAGAAACCAATGGTACTTGGTCGTAATCATCAATTTGATATGCAGCAGGATTATATTTAAACTCTATCGTAGAAGGGGCCTGACTTTTAGAAATGCTTGGCTGATGAGGGAAAATTTTGTTTATTATTCCAAGATCACTCAAGGGAAATTCTTCTACATCATAGTTATTGACTATTACCTTAATATTTGCATTTTGAGGTATCTCAATTAATTTACATAAATGAGGCAGTTCAGAGTTACCAATTTTGGCTTTGCCAACATATCCCGGTATTATTAATTTCTGAAAGGAACCCTTTTCAGTTGCAACACTAAAATGCTGAATACTTGAAACAGTATTGGTGAAACTAAACTTAGTGCAGGTATTTTGAATAACTTTAAATTCTGTTTCGCTTCCCTGATTTACTTCAAATTGTTCTGCTGAAATATTACCGGAATAAAATATAATTGATAAAATAAGCAGACTTTTAGCGGCAGCAAAGATGTTTTTTTTCATGATTTTGTTTTGTTTGGTTGATACAAATTTACTTAATAATTTCCATAATTACTCTGAAAATATATTTATTTATTGGGTTATTGTAGGTTTTTAATTATTTAATCATTTACAGGGATCACTATAAGTCAACGAGTGAACCCTCATGCCTGCGTGCCGGAATACCGGCACTACGGTATGCAGGCATGCTATTTTCTTAGTTCTTTGTTTACTTGTAACCAATCAGTATAATTAATGTTACAATGGAAACTGTTATTAACTGATATTAACCAATAACAAACTTTTTCAATAGAATATCCAAACTGATTAGTTACGTTTACGTTTGTACATGAGGATTTCATAATTTGATTAAAAAATGTTTTTTGCAAAATTAATGTTACTGTTCGGTATATTAAGGGGGAGATTCCTCACT
>JBDRNO010000057.1:0-3572 GCA_043811005.1 Bacteroidota bacterium
TTGTTAATTCCCAATGTATTCTCCCCCGGTGATGCGGAATATGAGAACCAGGCATTCAGATTATATGGTTTGAAAGCAGATATAATCAAGGAAGTGAAATTTATCGTTTATGACCGCTGGGGTACAATGGTATTTGAAGCAGCCAGTGTTGAGGATGCCGAAATTGGCTGGGACGGAACTTCTAACGGCAAACCCCTTCCAGCCGGGGTGTTTGTGTATTATGTTAGAATTACTGTGCTTGGTGATGAAGAGACCATTAAAAAGGGAGATGTTACTTTATTACGATAGAAAATTCTATAATTTAATTTCGATCATAATTATTTATATTAAAGAATAAAGAAATACAGTTTCTGGTTACTGGCCTTCGCCTGCCAAAGCAGGCTACGGCCTGCGAAGGCTGGTTGCTGGGTTCTGGGTGGTATGAACTGATCACAGAATCTGAGTATAAAACCAACAACCCGGAACCCAGTGCCAAGAACCCAAAACCTGATAATCAAATGATTAAACAACTTAAATATATTCTTTGTTTATTGGTAACTGTATTTGTTATTAATAATACAGTTGCCCAGATCATTGTGGATAATACTTTTCCCAATAATTCACCTTCTTCTTTAGTACAGGATGTATTACTGGGAATCGGTGTTACAGTCACCAATGTTACTTTTAACGGAAATTCAGCATTCCAGATCGGCTATTTTGATGGTTCTGCCTGTAATGTCGGCTTATCCGCAGGAATTATCATGTCAAGCGGAGATGTAAATGAAGCTGTCGGGCCAAATGATCAATCAGGGGCTACTGGGACCATTCCTGCCAGTGCTAGTTACGATCCGGATTTGTTGGCTATTCTTGCCGGTTCCTCTGCAAATGATGCAGCTATATTGGAATTTGATTTTGTGGCAACAGGTGATACCGTGATGTTCAATTATGTTTTCGGCTCTGATGAATATCTTGAATTTGTTTTCTCTTTTAATGATGCCTTTGGATTTTTTATCAGCGGACCCGGAATAGCAGGCCCATATTCCAATGGAGCTGAAAATATTGCTGTTGTTCCGAACACCACAACACCGGTTACAATTGACAACGTTAATGATATGATAAACAGCGCTTATTATGTGAATAACGGGGATGGTTTTAGCCCGCCTCAAAGTACTGACCCTACTGTAGTACAGTGCGATGGGTTTACTACTGTTCTGCAAGCTATGTCCCCTGTCCAATGCGGTCAAACATATCATATCAAGATGGCTATATGCGATGCAAATGATAATGTTTTAGATTCATGGGTGTTTTTGGAGGCAGGAAGTTTTCAAAGTAATACGGTTGTTATTTCTTCCAATGTATCTATTGATGGAAATGATTCTGTTTTATACGAAGGATGCGGGCTGGCTATGCTTGACCTGATCAGAAATGAAGCTGTTGATTCTGTAACCGTTTTTTTCAATGTAACAGGTACGGCTACAAATGGTATTGATTTTGATTCCATCCCCGATAGCTTAACCTTTTCAGTAGGTCAGGAAACAGCACAAATACAGATTACGGCTTTTATCGATGGATTATCCGAAGGATTGGAATATATTACTATCCAGTTGATTCAAGATATATGCGGTGTGAGTGATACCCAGATGATCTCATTTTATATTGCCGATTATGATTCGCTTATTACATCAACTTCAGACACTACCACATACTCCTGTTGGGGTTCTGTTCCTATATGGGTTGAAGTTTCTGCTAACTCCCCTCCGCATTATACACAGTGGAGCACGTCTGAAACTACTGATACCATCAATGTTCCTACTGACTCAACTACCACCTATTATGTTACCGTAACTGATACCTGCTCATTATTTGTCAATAATGACAGTGTAATTGTTACTATTTTGGTTGCTCCCGGTATCCCGCTCATTATGAGCGATGATGATACCTTGTGCGATCTTAATACCGTACAGATAGAAGGACTCGTTGATTCTACCGGCATTTATACTTATACATGGGATAACGGCTCCTCCTTATCCGACTCCACAATCTTTAATCCGTATGCATTCCCTGCATTAAGCACTACCTATAATATAACTGTTTTTTCTCCAATTACCGGGTGCGATACCACCGGCAGCGTTACAATACTGGTTACTCAACCATCCACATTGTCATTGGTTCCGGGTGATACTACTCTTTGCGAGGGTCAATCAGTGCAATTTAATGTCGGCTCAACCCCGGTAAGTTGCGGTTTAAATATAACGGGCTGTGTAGGAAGTTCGATGGACTATGATGTAGGGACTGGCTCCTTATCCACCGCCACAACATCACCGTATTATGGTTTTTACGAAGATGAAAGGGAACAGATTTTATATAGAGCATCCGAATTACAAGCGTTAGGCCTTACCGGGGGAACAATTACAAAAATTGCTTTTAATGTTTCTTTGAAAGGAAGTACACAACCCTACCAGAATTTTACAATTAAAATGGGGTGTACAGCTCTGAATGATCTGTCCGGTGGAAGTTTTATTAGCGGGTTGGATGTGGTTTATAGCCCGGCTTCTGTTACTGTCGCCCCTGGCTGGAACACACATACTTTAAGTGATCCTTACGATTGGGACGGTGTATCCAATTTATTGGTTGAAGTATGCTTTAATAACGGTAGCTGGACGTCAAATGATGAAATTTATTATACTACAACAAGCTATACTTCTGTATTACATGAATATACGGACGGAAATACAACAACATGTGCTTTTTCAAGTCCTTACATGTATGATAACAGACCAAATACAAAATTCTCATTTTGCAATACTTCTGCCTTAGATGATTTTGATCTGTTATGGACACCTTCTACTTACCTGTCAAATGACACTATTGCCGATCCCATAGCAACACCGCTAAGTGCAACAACCTATACCCTAACTGTGACACATAACGTAACCGGATGTCAATATTCAGAAACACAAACGATAAATCTTGTTCCTGGTTTCGGTATCACTGCATTTCCGGAAGATACTGCCGTATGCTTATCAGAAACAGTACAATTTAATGTTATTCCCGACACAGCAGGCAGTTTTACTTATGAATGGTCTCCGGCAACTTTTTTAGATGATCCTTTTATCTCTAATCCATTGGCAACTATGGACGCACCGGGGACTTTTATATATATTGTAACCGCCAACAATTTTGGAGGTTGCCTCATGACCGATAGCGTTACGGTTTTGGTAGGTCCCAGAAGCGCCCCCATTGTAACCACTTCCTCTTTTCCGGATACCGTGTGCTCTAATAATGGTGAACAGGTACAATTATCTTTATTATTAACTGATTCAACGATTTTTAGTACCATAGAAGATGACTTTGACCCTGACATTGATCTCTCAATGTGGTCAACTATATCAGGAGGTGTGGCAAATACCGATTGCGGTTCTGTAAGTGGAAATGCTTTGCATTTTAATGCGGTACCAAGAGAGGCAATAACAAATGCGATCAATGCAACATCATGCACTACCATAGATTTTTGTTTGATCATCGGTTCAGGTGTCGCTCCCTGTGAAGATGCTGATTCCGGTGAGGATATTGACCTTGAATATTCAACGGAT
>JBDRNO010000058.1:0-3569 GCA_043811005.1 Bacteroidota bacterium
CAAAAGATCAAAATCAGTTTTATGATTGCTGTCTTCATCTGGTAATTCGTCCCAAATTTTAAATAAAAGAGACTTCCCCTCAGATGTTCTTGCAGATTCTTCGAACCATGCTAAAACAGAACTTAATTCTTCTTCCGTGCAACTATTGCTGCAATACTTTTGTAATAGTTTTTTATTCATTATTCATTCTCAATTTTTTTTGAGTAACAAGCACTTCCGATAATATACCGGAAGCGCTTTATTACCCACCCTAACTAACTAACCAAATCCTAATTCCAAAAACCCAACCTAATATCTGTACAAAAGTGATACTGACTTTAATTATTGAATTATGCTTTTAACAGTAAGACGCAATAATCAATAATTACAACTACCTAAAAAAAGAAATTTTTATAAAATAATTTAATTGCTTTGAATATCAATACTATACAAAAAGATGCCAGAAGAGTATTGCTATCAGGGAGTAATTGCCCAGTTTTTCACGGATAGTTTTAAGTGCACGAGACATATGGTTTTCTATAGTATTTACAGAAATATGTAATCTTTCAGCGATTTCATTATATTTCAGACCTTCAACTCTGTGTAGCAGGTAAACCTCTTTTTGCCGCTGAGGTAATGCTTTTATAATTTCATCAAGCTTATTTGTTAGTTCATTATACTCAAGTTCCACATTGACTGGCTCCTCGATAATTTCCTGCAGAGACTTCAGATATTCAATAAACACAGATTCCCTGGCTTTTTTCCGGATAATGGAAATAGCTGAGTTATAAGTTATAGTGAACATATAAGATTTAATTGATGAGTCTTTCTCAACTTTGTGGCGATTCTCCCATAAATTAAGAAAAACATCCTGCATAAGGTTCTCTGAGTCTTCCTGTGATTTAAGAATAGAATAACCAAATTTATATATCCTTTTACAATACTTTTTATATAATAGATCAAAAGCAAACATGTTGTCTGCCTTGATTTCCTGCATCAGTTCTTCATCACTCTGTAAAACAAAATCTTTCATGAGAGTGGATTCATAAATGCAAAGGTAGGCTAATTTAATATATGAAATTATTTCACTTAAAGTTAAAAAGAATGTAGCTCTTAAGTCAAATCATAATACAAGGTGTTAAACGCTAAATGATTACCTTTTGAATAATTACGTACCAAAATTGATTGATTTTTTATTGTACTATCTTTCATCTACCGGGATTTTTGCTAAAAACATATTCCGTTTCACCTAATCATGGGGGCAAGCTAGTAAATTTATAGTTTCATAATAAATCTGTACCCATAATGATCAATTTGCAGTAATATGGCCAATGCATTTTCATATTTATTCGATCAATTCGATGTTTTATAGCGATGTCAGCAAGTAAAAATTCTAAACTGAACATGGAATCAATTATCATTTTGCCAAATACCTTTTTACGTCCGACAGGAATTTTGGAATTGAATTAATCGCACCAAAAGGCATTTATTGACCATCATATTTAAAATGAAGCATTGAGGGCTTTACTGTCTTTTTGCAGCACTCTCCACGCCAGCCCTTCTGCTCCTTAATTGCCAACATATTGGTTTTGTCATGGTTTTTGTGCCTGCCATTGTGAAACGGCTGCCATCCCTGCAAAATATCTGAACAAAGCCTCCGTGATGCAAAGCAGCAAGTAGCAAGGGTTTAAATTATATTAGAGGTTCATTCACTTCACCACTAATTATTTTATTAAAGAGGTTTTGCAGCTTGCTGCTTTGCGCCAATCCTGGTTTGTTCGATATTTTCAACCTGGGCTGCCGTTTCACCCCTTCAAACAAAACAAAAACACACGCCAAAACCCCTACCCCGCAACCTTGACTCAGAATGATTAAACACGATGGAATATCAAGTTTGGCGCTGTAGTATTAATAAAACCATTATGCAAAATTAAGCCTCGACGCCCTTGATTTAATTAATGCTTTATTCTTTTTATTAACTCTGGGATGAAAAAGCTCCAGATACCTCGAAAAAATATCCATATGAACATAATTATTAAAAGCAAATATCAATCTTGGTAAATTTACACAAATGGATGCAGAAACATTCATTACAACCACAATATCAATATGTTCAGAACTTCTGACCCCGTTTATTAAAAATAAGTAATCTGGAGGGTAGTATCGTAAAAAGGAAAAGCGATAACTTTGCTGCATGCAATTACTAATACTCCTATTCCCACACGATACAACGCTTATCAATCCGAGTGTAGGTGTTTATGAACGAGACGGGATTGTTTAATATTTGGTCAACGGTTTGCCTGTTTATGCGCATTCGAAGGATGACAATGATGCATTTCGGTTTATCACCAGCAATGTTATTCATCAGGGATTGTGCCGTAAAGTAGATATTGAGCGCGCTTTTGGAGTGAGCGAAGACAGTGTAAGCCGTGCGTATAAGAAGTTTATAACCAAAGGCGAGGCCGGATTCTTCGGGCCAGGTGCCCGACATGGGAAAGCCCACAAGATAGTGTGGGATCGGCAGGAGCGGATCCAGACCAGGCTAGAAAAGGGACAGAACGTTTACATTATTACTAAAGAAGAGGGGGTCAGGGAATCTGCCATACTTTATGGCATTAAACAGGGGTATTTAAGAAAAATGCTATACCGATAGTGCCACATTCCGAAGGAAGCACGCTGAACCAACGTAATGAGCAAGATCAGGATTGAGAGTTTGGCATAGCCACTGCCCGTTTAGAAGAATGCATTGCCTGTTCCCTTGGAGAAGGAACATCAGCCGGTGTGCAATTTGAAGATAGCCAGGCTATTACTGGTGCAGGTGTGTTATTTTTATTACCGGCATTACTGGGACAGGGATTATTAAAGACAATAGATGTTTACACCTGGCAATCAAAAGTTTACTATAGCCTGGAGTCAATCGTCCTCACCCTGGCATTCATGGCCCTTTTGCGTAGCAAACTTGATCTACTCACTCGTCAGCAGCAGGCTACACATCTGAACAACATACTGGTTGATTATTGGTACAGTGGTGATTCATCCCAGGATGCTGATTTTTTATACATCGATGGGCATGTACGGATTAATTATGGGGGACAAAGCCAACCTTACGGCAAAATATGTTTCCAGGCAAAAACTTTGCCTGAGCGCTACCACAGAGTACTGGGTAAACGATGCACAAGGGATGCCCGTTATGATGGTTATGGGAGAACTAACTGAAAAACTGTAAGCCGATATCGAACATCAAATCATCCCGCAACTTCAACAAACCAAGCTTTTATCCAAGCAGCCTACTTGCGGTAATACCACTGTATGCACGTTTATTTTTGATCGTGAGGCCTACGAGCCGGCATTCTTCAACCGGCTGTGAGAAAAAGCACAAAATAGCCATTGTAACCTATCGCAAAAATGTAAAGGATAAATGGTAGGCTGAATACTTTAAAAGCACTGTGGAGCCAGGAAAAATTCTTCCGATACCTCATTCAGGATTATGATTTTGACAAAATGGTATCTTTCGGAACAGAACCTGTTGATCCCGTAAAAGAAATAGTGAATCCGGAGTACCGCAAGTTGACTCATCAATTAAGAAAGTT
>JBDRNO010000059.1:0-2444 GCA_043811005.1 Bacteroidota bacterium
AATTTGGGTGATTGGAGCTTATTTGAGATTTGTTTTTTGTGATTTGTGATTTTATCAAACGGTATTGCTTGCTGAGGTTTTCAACTTTAATTACTGTATCGTTGTTGGGCACTTGTTACGGGTTTTTTAAATAATGTGCGAAATTACGGATTATTTTTTTATTTACCCTGAACTTGTTTCAGGGTTGTTTGTTGGTTTCTGGGGGGGTGAGTGTAATGTTTTGAGTTCGGGGTTCGGGAGTCATAGGCAAGTACTTAGTTACATGAAAAGTAGTATTAATATTTTTTCAATTTCTTCACTTCACTCTGGAGTCGGGATTTTCTAATGACATAAAAGGTGATTGATTTTCAATGACATACAAGACTTCATGTTTTGATCGGGATTTTCTAATGACATAAATTCTATGCCCAAAATGGAGCATAAGACGTAAACTTTTTTGAAACATTTTCAGGGTCGGATAATTTTATCAATCCTGCATTTACTGTATCTGATAGAATTTTAGATGCCATTGTATAGTTGTTTTTTGCAATCTTAAACCTCTTTCTTACTGATTGATTGTTGACCGGCTGATTGTTTACATAGTGCAAACAAGTGTGCTGGTAGCAAGCTCTTATTTTGTCTTCGTTGTTCATTCGGGTTAATGGCATTGGCGCATACAGTATTACTCTCGTATAATCATCTCCACGAATGAATTTTGGTGCAGGAAGTTGAAATTTTTCAATGGTTTCAATTGCCCTGTCAATTCCGCTGCCTCTTTCTTCGCAAATGTTCAGGCGCCTCATCAGCGATGCCAAAATTTCATTTCGTGATTTTGGTGCTGTGTCAATAAAACGGTTAGTGTCAACTAACGGAACTCCGGGATTTGTAATTTCAATTCTTTCAGGGAAAATTTCTATCATAACTCCTGTGCCTGTAACAGAAAAATCCTGATGGATTAAAGCATTCGCAATAAACTCACGAATTGCTTTTTCCGGGTGAACTTTCATCTGTTTACGCAGGGCGTTTTCAATTACTTCATTGGTTGGTAACTGATCCATAATGTATTTAACCAAACTTTCAAAGTCCGAACCATAACCCCCACCTTCTTCCTGTTCTTTATCTGCATATATACGGCTGCTTTCTTTATACACTATTACCCTTACTGTTTTTCTTTTCAGGGTTTTAATTTGTTTTAAATCACGGGCAAATAATATTGCCCCAAGATTTAAAATATCCCATCCTTCATTTGCATTCTTTATTAAATCATCTGCTGCAAGCGTTTGTAAAATTCCCTGCTTGGTATCGGGCAAGCGTTTTTCCTGCATACTGAAATAGCTATCGTAGTCGAGTAACTTCAACACCTCGTCACTGTTGAGGTTGTGGGTTGCAACCTGCTCTTCAAAATCATAACCTGTTGAAATGGAAATCAACTGTTTTACTTCGTGGCGGGAAAGTTTGACGGTTTGACCTGCTGATCTTTTGTAACTTTCAAATACATCACTACCTCTCAGATGCACGGGCTTATCACTATGCTCCGGAATATAAATAAACAACAAAGGATTGCCCTTAATATCAGCGATGCTATGTTCTATTCCGATAGGTTGCGCCAAATTATTTCTTGCAATGTTGCCTAATTTTTGTATAATGGTATCCATTTCGCTTTGAGAGAGAGGAATTGATTGACCTTTACTTCCGATACCGAAAGCCATATAGCCGCCACCGGGAGAATTTGCAAATGCAGAAATGTGTTGTGCAAGGCGTTCACTGTTTTCTGATAAGCCACTTTTCCAATCAAGTTCGTTTAGCTCAATGGGAACAGGATGTAAACTTTTATTTAAAAGCTGTATGGCTGTTTCAAACCTTTTATTCATTTTGTTATAATTTCTTTGGTAGCTGGCGTAGTAACTCTACTTAAAACTTTAGCGAGGTTGACTTCCCTGCACCGTTCTTTCCTATTATTCCCAACACTTCTCCTTGTTTTACCTCAAAATTTATATCCTTTAGCGCCCATACGTATTCGCCAACTCCTCTCACATCCTGCACATTCACCTCACCCACTTTCAGGAAGGGATCTTCTTTTCCCCTAAGCTTTGCCCACCAGCGGTTGAGGTCGTGGCTTAGAGTGCCGGTTCCTACGAGACCGAGGCGGTATTGTTTAGAGAGGTTTTCTACTTTTATTACGGTTTCGGGCATAATAAATTACAAATAACAAGCACCAAATAACAAATAAATTCCAATAATCAAATTCCAAATATCAAATAAATTTCAAATTCCAATTATTCAAATTCCAAACAATGCATGAACAGGGCTGTTTGAGGCATTGTAATTTGGGTGATTGGAGCTTATTTGAGATTTGTTTTTTGTGATTTGTGATTTTATCAAACGGTATTGCTTGCTGAGGTTTTCAACTTTAATTACTGTATCGTTGTTGGGCACTTGTTACGGGTTTTTTAAATAATGTGCGA
>JBDRNO010000060.1:0-8703 GCA_043811005.1 Bacteroidota bacterium
CGCTTTACGTAAGATCGTATCATACTGATGTGAGAGAGCAGCTATAAGCTCTTCATTGAGTTGTCCCTGGTTTTTTAAGTGGTTGGTCCATATCAAAAAACGTCTCATTCGTTTAGCCCACTTACGGTTCATTTCTTCCTCTATGTATAGGAGGTCTCTTAAATTATGGGCATTACAATAAGAATGTTGACAGTTCTCATAATTCTCATAACTACTATAACGGTCATGAACACTGTTACCGGCAAATTGAGGAAGGATGCCGATAGCATCCATCGCTTCTTTGCCTCGTTTTGGATGAATACCATAATGCGTGTGTGTAATGGTGCTGGCTACATGCGTCCACTGTGTTTTTCCCTCTACTCTTAATCCTGTTTCATCGTTATGAAGCACATCGGATGAAATCAATGCTTGCTTTATTCCTTCTTCGGCTTGCAATAAATTTTCATAGCATTGTGTATTGGTTTTGACTAACCACCAGTCGCTGGGACTCACCTGAAAATAGTCACGAAAAAATTCCTGCAAGCGTTCAAAAGGTATTATTTGATATTGATTCATGCCAATGGATAATGACTGTATCCGTTTACCATACTGTACAGGTGCCTGTACAGGACATTCAGCCACGTGTTGTTTGCCACAAAAACATTTTTTCACCTCTACTTCATACTGGGTAACTTCTATGAGTTGCAAAGGCAAATCAAATACTTGCCTTCGCTTTATATGATTTACTGGTAATTCATCCAATGTCGCGACACACAAACACTTGCCTTTTACTTTACAAATTACTCGCTTGTCGGGATTATCCACCATCTTCAATGTATTGCCTGCATTTCCTGGCTGCCCCCCTTGTGCCCGTTCTCCTTTCAACCGATTGTTTTTTATCACCTTTTTATACCCATCACTGCTTGGTGGTTTATGGCTATTGCTGCTGTCTTTGTGGAGCATCCCTTCTAATTCCTTTACCCGAGCCATGAGCAACTCCACCTGTTTGCTGAGTAACTTTACCTGTTTATTCAAGCGCTCATTCTCATGATGCAACTGCTTATTGTTTTTCTGCAGTTCCTCGTATTCAACTTTGGAAAGTAATATATAGCCCTTCGGCACTTGCATGGCGCAAAGTTATGCATACTACTTTTTCATTTATATCTCCCACCCTCAATTTTTCAACTTATGATAGTTAATTAAAATTGCGTTTTTATCTTTGTAGTACCAATTTTCAGAAATCAAAAAATTAAAGAACGTTCTAAAATGTCTGCGTTTGCTGTGCTTTTCATTAAAATAGCACCCTAAACAAAAGCTGTGTTGTGATGAAAAGTTTAATGTTTTGATTTCACAGATTAAAATCAGTGAAATCTGTGTAATCTGTGGTTACATTTACACCTTACACCCGAACTGTAACATTTTTTTAATTATTCCCTTCAATAATCAATTGCTTAAGCATTGCATTTTCTTTCATTACTGCCGCCATGTCAGTTTTTATTTCATAATACATTTTATACAGATCAGTAATATCCAACCTGTTTTCCTCAACATTTAGTATAACTCCTGACATTGTTTGTCCTACTTTTAAGCCATGTTTTTCTGTTACTTTAGCAGGGTCAATGCCGGGTAGGTGTTTGTTTTTCCGGATGAATTTTGCTTTTTCCTGCCAGGTTATGCGGTTGTGGTCAGTAAAAAAACAACCACATTTGTCATTTAAAACGAATTTAATTGACTTAATGTTGCAGAAAATTTATTATTGATGAATGATCTTCTCCACAGACACATCATTATCACTTACTATCTTAACAAAGTAGATGCCTTTGGAAGCTGAGGAAATGTCAATAGTGTGGTGAGATGAGGTAATGTTCTCTTTTTGATAAACTATATTGCTCAAAAGATCGCTTACATAAACGGATATTCCGGTTTCTTCTTCTGATAATAACAAAAGAGTAAATTGCCCTGATGTGGGATTTGGGAACATGACAATATTTGTTGCTCTTTGAATTGGCGGCTCTTCTTCCCGGGTTGGTTCCGTTTCTTCTTCTGGTAAAGCAGGTGGTTCATAAGCGCTTGCCTGACCACTTGAACTCCCAGACCATTTCTGCCCGTTGCAGCCAATGGTAGGGTCAATGTAAGCGCGGAAATTGCTGCCTTCCTTAGCATGAAAACCGGATTTTAAGATTATTTTATTTGCCGCCTTCATGTTGACTGTTACACCGTCTTCTATGATAAACTTGTCATCAGTAAAGGAGGTGGGATCTGCGTATGCATGTGCACCCGAAGCATTGTAGTCATCATACTGTTGAGGTGCAACGATCAGGTCATTCTTTGCAAAAAAGTCTTGGTCATAAACCACATCCCTGTTATAAAGGGTTAGATCAGGGCACTCCATGTCCCATTGCGCGGCAACTGTTTCGGATAAGCCCAGGTAATGCATGCCATCTAAATTATATTGTTGGAAAACAACATCTTTAACATTGTTCTTGTAAAATTTCATTACAATGTCATAAACCAGTTCCGGGCTTGAATCATAAATGTCGAATTTATAAAAGGGCATCCAGGCTAAGGCGCTAAATTTTAGATCATTGATTTGTGTTCCAACGGGTCCTTCATCATCTTCCCCATTTACATCATTATGAAAATTTCCCGCACCATCGTAAACATTTTTTGCAAAAGTGTTTCTCCATTTTGTCATATCTAAAACAGAAAAAATGCCGGTATAATTGGTTCTGTAATATGCCCATGGTAAAGATAATGTTATTAATGCATGGCTGATGTCTTCTATGAATTCTGTATAATCATGACATTTTATTCTTGGCTTATCGTATTTACATGTAAATCTTTTCTTTTTCTCCCCTCGCCAACCGTCATACCACCAGTAAGAGTTGTTGTCGGTGTTTGTTATAAATACATCCGATGAAATACATTCTTCCGGTATATCAATATCTCCCACCTGAGGACAATCTTTATCCCTAACCATGTCAACGCTTCCTTTATAAAGATTGCCCACTATATTGGCTTTAATTCTGTAATTTAGATAGGGATTGGAATTTGCTTGACCCGGTGGAAAGGAAAGACCTCTGTAAAGCATGGTGGCGCTCATGTGAGCCAGTTGGTTGATTGAGGCTGCTCCTTTAACAGCATCGGGACATTGTTTAAATCCCTCATCATTATCCCAGTAACCATTATCAATAAACCAGTTTAGTGTTTCGTCTACTTGTTGTCCAAGCCAATCGGCAAAGACGCCATAAGTACTAAAACTTCCAAATGTGTTGTCTATTAATGATTGAGGTAGGGGGATATTTGATAAATCAGCATCATGCATCACCATATAAACATATTCTGCCATAGGGTATATAGTTCTTCCGTCATGATATAAATTTAAACAATTAATCATCCACCCAGGTTGATTTCCCAGCACCGCTTCTCCGCAATTAGCGTCTTTACAATCAAATGTTCCAATATTATTTCTATCATTGCGAAGGGATTGTATTTTTATACACCAATTAATAAACTTAACTAGATATGCCTTGTCTTGTGTAGTATGGTACATCCTTAGTTGAGAGGTTAAAAAATCACCCGTTCTGTCACCAAGGAAGCATGATAAATCAGGTTTTGGACAACCATTATGGCAACACTGGTATGCTCCAAAATCATCTAAGTAATCGGGTGAAACAACTAAATCAGACAACCAATCATATTGCTCTTTAATTTGGAACTCATTATAGTTTTGAGAAAAGCCAAAGGTGTAACAGCAAATTTCTATTGCTATGCAAATAAAATATGTTTGAAAAGATTTCATTGAATTTATATTGTTTTAAAATTTGTATCCTATTTTAAAAAATAAGTTGTTAAAAATATACCTGTCATTCCATAGATGTGGGTATAGAAAAAGCCATTTTTTGTAATCATCCTGAAAAGTATATTCTCCTAAGTCAACTACACTACCAATTCCTTTTTCAAAAAAATAGTCAAAGCGCCCCGTTACATAAGCAAAAACATTAACATTTAATCCAATATCATAAAATAGTTTGTTATGTAAACGGTATCCAAGTGGCAATTGCATTGTGTTTAGTAATAATTCATCTTTATACTGATGAGAATCCCACGAATCATTTACAGTACCATAAGATCTGGAATACAGTTTTTTATAATTTACCGACAATTTAACTCCGCTATAAAAAAAACCTCTTAAGGTTTTATTTTTATGTATTTTACATATTGGGTGTGAAAATTTATAATATATATTAATATTACTTAAACCTATATCAGGAGGCATATATTGACCATTATCATACCTATTACTTCTTGATCTCAAATATCCACCACCAATGGTATGCATCTTTAATTTTTCACCAATCAAACTAAACTCCATTACCGGAAAAGAGCTGAAAACATAGCCAAATGCATTTTTATATGCCAAACTATTTGTGCTGTCAAAGTATGTAAAATAATAAGGATAGCCATCATGTGAACCGGTATATTTTTCAGGCGATAGATTTAACGCTGTTCCTAATGCAATACTATATGTATGCTTTTTTGTAGTATCTTTTACAGAATATTGAGATAGCGCTGTATGCTGCTTAAAATTCAATTTAACCCCAGTTTGTAGAGATAATTCAATTCCATAAATACGTTCCCAAAAATCTATTTTGGCTGTAGTTTGTAAAAAAAGCGATATGTTGTCATTCAATTTGGATTCGCAGCTAATCCCCATACCCGCTGAAAATTCGCCAAAAGGATAACCCGCCCATATTATATCTATCATTGGTTGTAACCCAATCCTATAATTATTTTTTTTCATAAGATCATAATCCAACCCCAAATAAACTGAAAGATTATTTTGCTCGTAAAATTCGTACCGGATAAAAGGATAAAATATTGTTTCTTTTTCAAAAGAACAGGAGTTACAAGCTTTATTTTTAAAGTTGAAAAATTCGCTTTTTAAACCAAACAACATGGTAGTTCGTTTCATAGCATAATAAGCTGTAATGCCGATAGGGAAAAAGGAAAACGGTTTATATTTATCCCCTTTGTAGTCAGTGCCGGTTCTAAGTGCGAATGAAGCCCCTGCAGAAATACCTAATGTAAAATGCTTGTTAAAAGAATATTTTTCTTTCAATATTTCATTAGTGCTGTCCTTCATTTCCTGTGTTTGAGCTACAACAGAGTTAATGAAAAAAATACATGCTATTACCGGGTATGTTCTTTTGGAAAGCATATTTTATTAATTTTTCCCTTCAATAATCAATTGTTTAAGCATGGCATTTTCCTCTTTAAGTTCGTAATACATTTTATACAAATCAGTTATATCCAACCTGTTTTCCTCTACATTAAGTGTAATTCCTGCCATGGTTTTGCCAACTGATAATCCTTCTTCCTCAATCTTTTTGCCGGGGTCAATGCCGGGCAGGTGTTTGTTTTCTTTGATGAATTCTGCTTTTTCCTGCCAGGACATGCGCTCATAATTCTCGTCAAAGACGTAATCGCACCATGTGGCATCTACTTCAACTTCTTTGGCTTTTATGTTTCCGCATACTGCCAGCATAAAACCATCTGGAATATCGTCTGACCCGATGCCGATGCCGACATTGCCATTTTCATCAATTCTCATTCGTTTAATTCCCTGATTGGGATCAGAGCCATGTCCTGTTAAGAAAATAATTTCACCTGTTTTCAGTAATCTTATCTGAGAACTTCCAGAGCTGCTCTCAAATTTCTGCCATCCGCCTGAATAATAAGTATTTTCACTAATGTACAACGTTCCACCATTTTGGTCAATCTGCCCTCTGACAGGATAAGCATCACTGCCAGACCACAAACCAATTGTATTAACAACTTCCAGTTTGTTAGCAGGATGAGGACTTGTTGTTCCGATGCCGACATTGCCGGATGGATTAATATTCATCCTGACAACATCATTGGTTTCAAAAAATAAATTGCCATTGTCTGTTGCAATAATTATATTATTATCTTCCTGTAGATTCATAAATCCTGTATTACCTATTACTCCCAATAAAAGACCATCTGTCTCGCCACTACCAGTCTGTAAATTTGTCAATTGTAATGTTACTATGTCCTTTTCCGGTATTTCAGGAGGAGGTATAGGATCTGAGCAACAATCATTAAGACCGGAACCCGTATATGTTATATTAGAATGTATATGTAAATGATGTTTCGGGTTATTAATATTAATCCCAATACTACCGGTTTGAACATTCCCCGTATCTGATAAAGTCATCACAGTATCATCAAGGGTTCCTATATATAGGTCACCTGTTTTGCCTCTTGGTTCTATATCCCAAACAGATGATGAAATAATATTATAAGGTATTGTGTTTGTTGTGTAAATATCTTCTAATCTTATTCCCTGGTGAGACTCACTGCTACTCGGAACTCCCCCATGTATCGTTTTTATATGTAACTTCTTCTGAGGATTATCTATTCCCAAACCCATATGTGAATTATTACTCAAACTTATGATTGAATTATATGCATTTTGACTTTGTAAAAATAAATCCCCGTCACTGGCATAAATACGATTATCAACGCCTATACCCGGATCAACCCCACCTATCCATACTGAATTTCCAATTTTGAGTGAATCAACCACATGTAATCGATTAAAACTTGTTAATCCTGAAACATTTAAATCACTTGTATTTATAGTCCCAGTAGTTACCAAATCCTCATCATCAAAGCTGATAGTACCGCTTGCACTGGTTATTTTGTTATTAATTCCGTCAATGACCAATCCGCTGCCGGCAACCTTTATAGCGCTGTCGCTCTTTATTGTTCCTGCACTCAATGTAGCGGTTTTCAATGTCTGGGCTTCCAACACGTTTTTAGCCGTTACAGTATCTGATTCCAGCGATATCTTTTCCGCTTCTGACCTTACTACGATCTCAGCAGGAGACTTAATAGTATCTTTTTGTCCGGGTAATATGGCACCGTTTATAAATTTAAAAGGGCCTATGTTTAATGAATTTTGTGCATAAAGATTCTGTCCGCCAATTGAGCCGGTTGTGATCAGGTTCTCATCGTCAAAATTGATGCTGCCACTATTAGAAGTTATCCTGCTGTTAGTCCCATCAATGACCATCCCTTTTACACGTATTTCCTTTCCGGTTTCAAGTGATTCTGTCTTCAGGGTATCGGCTTTTATAGTTTTTGCTTTTATCACTTCTTTTGCAATTACGCTGTCCGAACTAAACGTTATCATTTCCGCTGCCGATTCAAGTACTATGCCAACAGTTGATTTAATTGTATCTTTCTGTCCCGGCAATGTAGCACCGTTCTTAAACTCAAAATCGCCTATGTTAATGGCTCTTTGCACGTAAAGGTCCTGGCTCGCTATTGAACCCGTGGTGATAAGGTTTTCATCATGAAAATAGATGTTCCCGCTTGTACTGGTAATCAGGTTGTTAATACCGTCAATAGAAATGCCGCCCCCTGCTATCCTTATAGAAGTATCAACCCTTACTTTTCCTGCTTCCACTTCTTTTGTTACAGCTTTATCCGTTGATACCAGGTAAGCGTTTAATTCCTGTGCTCTCATCAATTTTTGAGCTTCAACGGTGTCTGACTTTAATTGTATCTTATTAGCAAGCGAATGTATAACTATTTCTGCAGGTGAACTGATGGTATCTTTTTGCCCCGGCATTACTGCTCCGTTTATGAACTTAAATGCACCTATGTTAACGGATTTTTCTACATAGAGGTTCTCCCCTGTTATGGAACCGGTAACTACGGCATTGCCGTCAATATGGAGCGGGTATTGCGGGTTATTTATATTTATCCCTACATTGCCCCCTGTGTAATATATATCGCTGCCCGAGCTTATCCACTGGCTGCCGGTTAAAGGTGAGCCATTGAGCAGGTATTGCCCGGAGTTGATGCTGGTTGTATTTATTGTGTCTGCATGCATAGACGTTGCATGCAACGTCTGTACGTTCCCTGTTTGGGCATGCCACGTCTCTGCGTACCCCATATCTATATCCAACATTTCTGCATCAATTGAATCTGCGTATAATGTCTTTAATGATGTTGTTCCATTAACCGTTGCATCTCCACCTACCAGCAAGCTGCCTGTTTGCGTTTGCCCGGTTACCTGCAAGCTGTTTAGCAGGCCTTGTCCTGTTGAAAAATAATTGGCATTGATAACATTTCCGGTTATCGTGTCGGCAGTGATATTGGCTGTTGTCAGGATGTTGGAATTTAAAAAGTCAACCGTTCCTGTTGAACTGCTAATACTGTTGTTAGTGCCATCTAAGGTGAGTGTGCTTCCTATATTAAGGAGACCGTTCAACTGGCTGTTACCATTCACGATCAGTCCTCCTGCAGAAAGCAAGCTGTCAATATGAGCATTTTCGCTGTGAAACCCGCCTTGTACATCGAGGCGGTAGGAGGGGTTATTATTATTTATTCCGAGATAACCATTAGTGGTCAGCCACATCCAGGCAGTATTGTTGGTGTAGAATGCCACCGGGTAATTATTACTGGTGCCGAACCCATCCCCGCTGGAGATGGAGTTAAGGCCTGTTGCCCATTTGGCTCCAGATTGGCTAAAAGCGCTATTGCTTCCAAAAATGAATAAAACCGTGATAAGCAAAATACTTAACTTTTTAGGAAGTTTCAGATTTACTAAATCTTTGAGATTAAGTAAATCTATATTACCCGAACCCGCTGCCCTGTTTTTTATAAGGGGGGGGGGGGGGGGTAATT
>JBDRNO010000061.1:0-9237 GCA_043811005.1 Bacteroidota bacterium
CTTTTTCCTCTTCCTTTCATGCTCACTAAGCAATATCTTTCTTAAGCGAATAGATTTGGGGGTTACTTCAACATATTCATCTTCCCCAATATATTCCATAGCTTCTTCCAATGAGAATTTCATGGCCGGAGCTATTGACACTTTTTCATCTGAACCTGCAGCCCGCATATTAGATAGTTTTTTAGCTTTGATCACATTTATTACCAGATCATCATACCTTGTGCTCTCTCCTATCACCTGACCTGCATATATTTCTTCATCTGGCTCAATGAAGAATTTACCCCTGTCTTGCAGTTTATCAATGGAATAAGCAACCGATGTTCCTGTTTCCATAGCTATCAACGCACCATTTCTTTTAATTTGTATTTCACCTTTCCATGGCTCATAACCTTTAAACCGGTGCGAAATCACTGCTTCACCTTCGGTTGCTGTTAATACAGGATTGGTGAGTCCGATTAAACCCCTGGCAGATATTTTGAATTCAAGATTTATCCTGTCATTCTTCGTCTCAATTTTCAGAAAATCTCCTTTACGTTTGGTAACTATCTCTATTACTTTTCCTGAAAACTCTTCAGAAACATTTACATATAACAGTTCTATCGGCTCATGTTTAAATCCATCTATTTCTTTAATAACCACTTTAGGTTGGCCCAGTTGCATCTCATACCCTTCTCTCCTCATAGTTTCTACCAGGATAGCTAAATGAAGAATGCCTCTGCCATAGACCGTCAATTTATCAGGTGAATCTGTTTCTTCCACTTTTAGTGCAAGGTTCTTCTCTGTTTCTTTAAATAATCTTTCCCTGATATGCTTTGATGTAACATATTTCCCTTCCTTGCCAAAAAACGGTGAGTTGTTAATGGTGAATAGCATACTCATAGAAGGTTCATCTACTGAGATTGGTTTTAAAGCTTCGGGTTTTTCAAAATCAGCAATGGTATCTCCAATGTCAAAGTTTTCAAGTCCCATTACAGCTACTATTTCACCGGATTTTACTTCCTCTTTGGTTTTTTCTTTTCCCAGTCCTTCGAATAGATAAAGTTCTTTAACTACTGATTTATTTATCAGGCCATTTCTCTGAACAATAGAAACCTGGTCACCCATTTTAATACTTCCTCTATGTATTCTTCCTACAGCGATTCTCCCTGTATATGACGAGAAATCCAATGAACTGATCTGTAGTTGCAAAGTTCCGGGATTATCTTCAGGTGGGTCAAAATATTCAATAATAGTATCTAACAACCAGATAACATCATGAGTTGGTGTTTTCCAATCTGCTCCCATCCATCCCTCTTTTGACGAACCGTAAACAGTTGGAAAATTCAGTTGCTCATTTGTAGCATCAAGAGAAAACATCAGATCATAAACAAGTTCATTTGCCTCTTCCGGGTTACAATTAGGTTTATCAACTTTATTAATTACAACTATAGGTTTTAAACCCAGCTCTAATGCTTTTTGCAAAACAAATCGTGTTTGCGGCATGGGCCCTTCAAAAGCATCAACAAGTAACAGCACCCCGTCAGCCATATTTAAAACACGCTCAACTTCTCCTCCAAAATCTGAGTGACCGGGAGTATCGATAATATTTATTTTTGTTCCTTTATAACTTACGGCTACATTCTTAGATAAAATAGTGATCCCCCTTTCGCGTTCCAAATCACTTGAATCCAGGATCAAATCCTGCACTTCCTGGTTGTCCCTGAATAATTTCACTTGCTTCAGGATTTTATCAACCAAAGTTGTTTTTCCATGATCAACATGTGCTATAATAGCAATATTTCTTATATCCATACATTTATAAACATTAATCCATATCCTTTTTAAAATAAAATTTTAGTATTGTAAAATTTACATAGAACCTAATGTACAGCTAAAGCATATTAATGTGCTTTATTTCTTTTTTATACAGTTTTAAGTAATTGCATTTTTTAATCCGCCAGCTGGCGGACGAAGTTATGTTCTAAAAATGAAGCATATAAAATTATTGGTATTTGCATGGACGTTCACAAACAATTAGGAAGAGGTTTTTAAGAAATTGTTTATAAAGATTCATTGGAATACAAACGTGTTATTCTATAATAAATTCGTTAAAATTAGTGTAATTCGTGGCAAAATATTTAGATCCCGATACGTAAATATAATTACTGCCCTTTTATCTAGTGTAAAATTAACTAATTTTGTTGGATGTTGTTATAAAGATTTAATTTGTAACATAAACACTAATTATATTTTGATGAGAAACCTTATTCTCTCAGGCGTTTTATCTCTTGTCTTTTTCATCTCTTTTGCCCAGCAGAGAACTGATATCCTGTTAAACAAACTGCAAGCCGCAGGTGAAGACACCGTCAAAGTAGCTGCTCTGAACGAGCTTTGCTGGGAATACAAAAATATCAATCCCGAAAAGGCATTAAAATACGGTATGGAGGCATTGGAACTGGCAAAAGAACTCCTTGAAAATTCTACATCACAAGATGAGATTGCAATAAATAAAAAAGGTGTCGCAACAAGTTTGAATAATATAGGTGTTGTGCATGATTACCAGGGGAATTATGATGATGCCCTCAATTATTATCTGCAAGCCCAAAAGATCAATGAAGAACTGAATGATAGAATAAGCATTGCAACAAGCTTGAATAATATCGGGGTTATATATTACTACCTGGGAAACGACCAAAGTGCCATTGATTCTTATTTGCAAGCCCTGGAGATAAGGAAAGAATTAAGTAAATCACCGGACCCGGTTGTTGCTTTGGCAGCAAAACAGGGAGTAGCGGGGAGCTTGAATAATATCGGCCTTGTTTACCTAAACCGGGGTAGCATAACACGTAATTCCGATGATTACGATAAAGCTATTGATTATTTCATGCAATCCCTGGAGATAAAAGAAGAATTGGAAGATTCACCTGATGAAGCTGTTGCAAAAGCAGGTAAACAGGGAATTGCCAGGAGCTTGAGCAATATCGGGATGGTATATAAATACAGGGGCGACCTGTCAGGTAATCCGGATGATTATGAAAAAGTAGTGCAATATTACCTGGATGGATTAGAAAAGTTTGAAGAATTGGGAGACAAAAAAGGTATGGTGATAAATATGATAAATATCGGTGAGGTATACAGTATCCATGGAAAGAATGATAAAGCTATAGAACAGCTTGAAAAAAGTTTGGACATTGCTGAAGAGATCGGTGCAAAAAGCGAAATAACTGCCTGCTTTAAAAAACTTTCAGCGCTGTATCAAGGTAAAAATAATTTGGAAAAAGCCCTTGAATACCAAAAATTATATTCACAGATGAAAGACAGTGTTCTTAACGAAGAGAGCGGTAAGCAGATAATAGAGATGCAAACCAAATACGAAAGCGAAAAAAAGGAAAAGCAGATCGAGATACAAACCCTTGAGCTTAGCCGGCAGGAACTGAAACTCAAAAAGAACAGGATATTGAGATATGCTCTAATCATTGGCTTGGGTCTTGCATTATCCCTTGCCTTTCTTTTGTATAACCGCTATCGCATAAAACAAAAGGCAAATGCTGAATTGAGCTCTGCTTATGATATAATTGCAGAAAAGAATGAAGCAATTACCGATAGCATTGAGTATGCCAAAACCATTCAGCAGGCAATTATGCCAAAAGAAGAGGAGATGAAAGAGGCATTGCCCGGACATTTTGTTTTCTTTCAACCCCGTGAGATCGTGAGCGGGGATTTTTATTGGTTCAAAGCAGCCCCACCCCGACCCTCCCCTTCCGATAGCTATCGGGAGTGGAGAGCCGTAGAGGGGCCGTTCATTGCTGCCTGCGACTGCACGGGGCATGGTGTTCCCGGAGCTTTTGTGTCAATGATCGGAAATGACCTGCTGAATCAGATAATCATCGAAAAGAATGTTAACGACCCGGGTGAAATATTATCGCTTCTAAACAACGGGATCAAATCAGTCTTTACCCATGAAGATGAACAGGAAGCCCAGGATGGTATTGATATGGCTTTATGTCACCTCTCCCCGGCCCTCTCCGAAGGAGAGGGGGAATCCTCGCGCGAAATACCCTTTATCTCATCAGAAAAAAATAACGGGTATCTACTTCAATTTGCAGGGGCAAATAATCCATTGTATATAATAAGAATGGAAGAGGGGCGAGGGTCAGCCAGTCCCGGTTATCTATCGGGAAGGGACGAAAATAAAGAGATAAATGAACAAAACAACCCGTCATATATCCTGCAGGAAATCATGGGTGACAGGCAAAAAATAGGGGGAAAAACGGAGTTTAACTACAATTTTACAACTCATAAAATAGAATTGCAAAAAGGTGATACTATATACATCTTTACTGATGGTTACACCGACCAGTTTAATGAGCAAACAGGCAGAAAATTTTCGACAAAACGTTTTAAAGAACTTTTATTGTCAATTCAGTCAAAATCAATGCACGAACAGAAAGAGATCGTGAGTAAAACCATAAATGAATGGAAAGGAAAAGAAGACCAAATTGATGATATGTTGGTGATTGGAATTAAGGTTTGAAATGATGGATATTGGATACTGGATATTGGATGTTTGATATTCGTCATTGTCATAGTTATAGTCATTGTCAATTGCCGACTGAAGACTGCCGACTGAAATATCAGCAATAGGATCCCTTCAAATGATTTTAATAAACTTATTGCAAAATAGCTGTAATGATAAAATCCTTATTCTTCTGTAGTATATTATTGCTTTTAAGCGGTTTTTTGAATAGATCGATTGAAGATATTTCAACTGATGAATTACCACCTCCTTTCCTTTGCTGTGAGACAGAGTGGGCTGATTCTGTGTTTGCTTCACTGGCTCCGGATGAACGTATAGCACAATTATTCATGGTTGCGGCTTATTCAAACAAGGGAAAGGCAGATGTTGATAAGATCAGTAAACTGATAAATAACTATAATATTGGCGGATTGATATTCTTTAAAGGTGCGCCTGTTCGCCAGGCAAAGCTTACCAATTATTACCAGTCAATAGCCAAAACGCCTTTATTGATAGCAATTGATGCTGAATGGGGGCTTGCCATGCGACTGGATAGCACAATTAAATTTCCATACCAAATGACTCTTGGGGCAATTCGGGATGATGACCTGATCTATGAGATGGGCGCTGAGATCGCCAGGCAATGCAAAAGACTGGGCATACACGTGAACCTGGCTCCCGTAGTTGATGTTAATAACAACCCTTTAAATCCTGTTATTAACTTCCGTTCCTTTGGTGAGAATAAATATAAAGTGGCACGTAAAGGGATCGCCTATATGAAAGGATTGCAGGATAACGGAGTTTTATCCAATGCCAAGCACTTCCCGGGTCATGGAGATACTGATACCGATTCTCACAAGGCATTGCCAATACTTACACATACTAAGAAAAGAATGGATACACTGGAATTGTATCCTTTTAAGGAACTAATAAAACAGGGATTGGGAAGCATAATGACAGCTCATTTGCATATCCCGGCATACCAGACTGAAAAAAACACTGCTTCTTCACTATCGAAAAATATAGTATCGGATCTATTAATGGATTCACTCGGCTTTAAAGGACTGGTATTCACAGACGCCCTTAATATGAAAGGAGTAAGCTCATATTTTGAACCGGGTATAGTTGATGTAAAAGCATTGCTCGCGGGAAATGATGTGTTGCTGTATCCTCAGGATGTTCCAAAAGCAATTTCCGGGATCAAACTGGCGATTGAAAAGGGGGAAATTACACAAGTCGAAATTGATAAACGCTGTAAAAAGATATTAATGGCTAAACAATGGGCGCAACTAAATGACTATCAACCTGTTGAAATAGATTATTTACACAAAGACTTGAACAATAAAACCGCAGCTCTTTTAAACAGGAAATTAGTTGAATCCTCCTTAACCCTGCTTTCAAACAGGTATGATATTATCCCGTTAAGAAGATTGGATACATTGCATATAGCTTCTCTGTCAATTGGGACTACCATACCATTTAATCCCACCTCCTTTAGGGGCGGTACTGATTTTCAAAAAATATTAAGTAATTATGCACCGGTAGAACACTTTTCCATTAGTAAGAACGCTTCCAGGGAACAAATAGTAGAGATCATCAATAAACTCTCAAAATATAACCTGGTTATTGTCGGAATTCATGATATGAACAATGCTCCGTCAAAGAATTTTGGGGTTACAGAGCAATCTGCCGAAATTGTGAATGGATTGCGCCTGCAATCCAGGGTTGTTCTCACTTTTTTTGGTAGTCCCTATGGTTTATCCTCATTTGACGGCATTGAGAATGTTGAGGCGGTCATAATGGCTTATGAAGATGGTGTTCTTTTCCAGGAGCTTTCCGCACAATTGATATTCGGAGGCATCCAGGCTATGGGAAAGCTCCCTGTCAGCGTTAATCCTTATTTTGATGCGGGTACAGGTATTACTTCATCTCAAACAATAAAACGATTTAAATACACTATCCCGGAAGAAACAGGTATTGATTCCAAGGAACTTGAAAAGATTGATTCTATTGTTCTCAATGCAATTAAAGAAGGAGCTGCACCGGGTTGCCAGGTATTGGTCGCAAAGCAGGGAAAGGTAATCTATCATAAGTCATTTGGCTATCATACTTATGATGAAAAAATGCCGGTGAAGAATACCGATATTTATGATCTGGCTTCAATCACCAAGATTGCTGCAACAGTAGCATCTCTAATGAAACTCCGGGATGAAGAAAAGTTTGATATTGATAAAAACCTGGGTGATTATTTACCATATCTTGAAAATACCAACAAAGACAGTATCAATATAAGGGAATTACTTGCACATCATGCACGGTTGAGGTCATGGATACCATTTTGGATGAAAACCGCACCTGGTGAATCATACCGGAAAAAATACGAAATATTTTCGGGCTTGTCTGTCCAAAAGGAGCGTAAAACAGGAAGCATTTATAGCACAGAATCGTCTGATGAATTTCCAACCCGTGTGGCAAAAAATTTATTCATACGGCATGGCTATACCGATTCAATAATGCAAGACATTATTGACTCTCCGTTAAGAAAAAACAAGGAATATTATTACAGTGACCTGGGATACTATTTACTGTACCATATCATCGAAAAAATAACAGGAGAACCCATTGAAGATTATGTACATAAGAATTTTTATGCCCCTCTCGGCTTATCCACAATGGGATATAAACCGCGGGAACGCTTTGGATTGGAGAGGATTGTACCTACTGAAAATGATATGGTTTTCAGGAAACAACTCATCCACGGTGATGTTCATGATCCGGGTGCAGCTATGATGGGTGGAGTAGGAGGGCACGCAGGAGTGTTTTCCAATGCAAATGACCTGGCAATATTGATGCAGATGTTTTTGCAAAAAGGGGAGTATGGTGGTAAAAGATACTTTAAAGCATCAACTATTGATGAGTTCACTAAATGCCAGTTTTGTGAAGACGACAACAGGAGAGGAGCAGGATTTGACAGGCCGGAGATGGATCCCGAAAAAGAAGGGCCAAACTGCAAGTGTGTTTCTGCCGGCAGCTTCGGACATACCGGCTTTACCGGAGCCATTGCCTGGGCAGATCCCGAAGAAGAAGTGGTATATATCTTCCTGTCAAACCGTGTACATCCCGATGCTGATAACAAAAAGCTGATAAGAATGAACATAAGGACACTGATTCAGCAAGCTATCTATGATGCTATCAGCAAAAGCAAGGGGCAGGCAGATAGTGATTGATAAGAACATGCTCTTGAAATTTTATTAAAACCAAAATGTCGAAAAAAAAGTCCAAAATTAGAGTATTAACATAGTTTAAATAGCAGCTTTTCCAAAGTTTCAAACTTTGGAAAAGTTTTAACTCAGAAAATCAGCATTTATGAAAATAGGAATAGTCTGTTACCCTACATTTGGAGGAAGCGGAGTTGTGGCTACTGAACTGGGAAAAGCATTAGCCAATAAAGGTCATAGTGTTCATTTTATAACTTATAGTCTGCCCTTCCGGTTTGAAAACCATGCTGAAAATTTGTATTATCACGAGGTTAATATTTCTGATTATGCCTTGTTTGATTATCCTCCTTATGAGCTTTCATTAACTAATAAATTAGTTGATGTTGTAAAATATGAGAAATTAGACCTTCTGCATGTACACTATGCTATTCCTCATGCTTCCGCAGCATATATGGCAAAGCAAATACTTGCTTCCCAAGGCATTAATATCCCTTATATCACCACTTTGCATGGCACTGATATTACTTTGATCGGTAAAGACCCGTCTTATAATGCCGTAATAACTTTTACCATAAACCAGTCAGATGCTGTTACTGCAGTCTCAAACAGCTTAAAAAGAGACACCTCTAAATATTTCAATATAGATAAAGAGATACGGGTTATTCCAAATTTTATCTGTTTGGATACTTATAGTACCGGGAATAATGATCAATTAAGGCGGTTATATGCACGGGATGATGAGAAAATATTTGTTCATATCTCTAATTTTAGAAAAGTGAAAAGAGTGGATGATATGGTGCTCGTATTTAACAAGGTTTGTAAGGTTATACCTTCGAAGCTGATCCTTATCGGAGATGGACCTGAAAGATCAAATATTGAAAAATTGTGCCGTGAATTGGAAGTGTGTAAAAATATAACATTTTTAGGCAAACTAAAGGCAATTGAAAAAATATTGAACATTGCTGATCTGTTCCTTCTGACTTCTGAGACCGAGAGTTTCGGGCTTGCTGCATTGGAGGCAATGGCATCACACGTCCCGGTGATCTCAACCAATACAGGTGGTCTGCCTGAATTGAATATAAACGGTGTTACCGGTTTTTTAAGCAACGTGGGTGATGTGGATGATATGGTTAGAAATGCTATTTATATTTTGGAAGACGAAACCCGGCTGGCTGAATTCAAAAACAATGCTTATAAACAGGCGGTGAAGTTTGATATTACAAAAGTACTACCCCTTTATGAAGCGCTTTATGAAGAAGTGATTAGACCCTGTCCATAATATCATCATTAATAACAATGGAAGGTTGGAATAATGGAATTATGGAATATTGGAGAATGTTTGTTATCCCCCAATATTCCAGTTTTCCACCATTCCCTGCCTCCCGGCAGCTACCGTGTACCCACATCTTTATAAGATGTTGATTTATAATATATTACGAAATGGTGATATTAACGAATATGTTTTGAGAAACAGCTTTAAATTCATATTTCCATAGGATATTGAATATTCGCTTGTATTGTTCA
>JBDRNO010000062.1:0-22116 GCA_043811005.1 Bacteroidota bacterium
CCAACGCTCAACACATCATCACCCCTCCCCGGCCCTCCCCGAAGGAGAGGGAGACCCAACGCTCAACACATCATCACCCCTCCCCGGCCCTCCCCGAAGGAGAGGGAGACCCAACGCTCAACACATCATCTGAAGGCATCCGCTGGGAAAGGCAAAAAGAGGATAGGCGCTCTGCCGAACAGCCCCGTACCGTAGGTCGGGAAGCATAAGCGCAGGTGGGAGCAAAGCGGGAATGAGCTATCAACATATAACGAAAATTTTTCGCCAAAAATTTGTTTTTAAGCACAGTTCATCCTGAACCCCGCCATCCGTAAGCCCGTGGGTATGGCATGGCGGGATTCAGGATCTCCCGGCTACCGACACCGTCCTATCAAAAAGCATTTTGCCTGGGACGTCACTGTTAGCCAGGAGATCCCTCTCCGCCGGTAGGCGGATCAGGATGACAATAGTTTTTTTCGGGGTAAGGTTTTCTACTTCTTTCAAAACTTATGAGCAAGCTCATTGCCCTGAAAACTGAAAAAGCGTAACAGGATTACCTCGTTGCGCTCGGTGATCCTTGGGGGGGAGGACAAACCAAAAAGCCGCTTTCACTACGTTCAAGCTGGCTTTCTTTTTTTCACTTCTCTTATCAAAATAAATTTTGAACGATGTGCGGAAAAGCAGGATTACCTCTCCGCCAGCTGGCGGATCGGTGATCCTTGGGGGGGTGGTTCAATCAAAAAAGCCGTTCCGCATAGCGGAACGGCTTTTTTGATTGTCGGGGTAGCAGGATTCGAACCTGCGACCCCCTGCTCCCAAAGCAGGTACGCTAACCGGACTGCGCTATACCCCGAGTTTATTTGGTGATTTTGTGATTTAGTTATTTCCGAATAGCTATCGGAAGTGATTTATGATTTGTTTTAAAGGAGTGCAAAATTAAGTTATTTTTCTTACATGACAAACATAAATTAAATGTGATGTTTAAAACACTTTACTTATTATAAATAGTATTAAGTAAAGCGATGGGTATTAAGGTATAGAGGTATAAGGATATAAGGGTATAAGAATATAGGTTTATATTGTTTATTTCTTGTAACTAATCAGTGTCTCATCGAAATTAGTAATTATTCCGTCAAACACTTATTTATTGTTCCATTGCTCAATGGCTCGATTGTTAAAACAAACCATTCAACAGTCGAACAATCGAACAGTTTAGCAATATAACAATTTAGCAGTATAACGATCCATACAACCATCTCTCAATAAACTGATTAGTTACTATTTCTTATATTTCTCTTTTATTTCCCCTACATCCTCTATTTCCTTATTTCCTGTCAAAATATCCACTAGTTCTTAACCTAATTCATCCAATCATACAAATTACCTATCGGGCTTACTGGAAAACATCAATACAACTTCGACCTTTTGATGAGATAGGGCAGCAGCACTTGTTTAAATCCCATGTTGATGTCGGCTTCTACGAAATCAATCTTATACTGTCCGCACTTGAGCATCAGTTCCTTCTTATACCTGTCTATTGATCTTATATAAGTCTCCTTAACTTCATTAGGATGAACCTTAACCTGTTCTCCCGATTCCATGTCAACAAACCTGTATGGACGATTTTCAAATTCAAAATCAAGTTCTTTTTGTTTATCAACAACATGAAATAGTACTACTTCGTGCTTATTATGACGCAAATGCTGAAGTGCTGAAAAGATATCATCAGTCTCAACATCCGAATTATCCATCATATCACTAAAGATGATCACTAATGACCGTTTGTGTATATTCTCAGCTATCCGGTGTAGTGATTCAGCAGCAAAAGTCCTTCTCATCTTTGCGGGTGAATGGTCATTCTGCAACAATTTTCCCAGTTCCTGGTATATCATCTTATGATGTACAGAGCTGGATTTTGCACGGGTTTGTGTGTCAACACTTTCAGCAAAAATGCTCAAGCCAACCGCATCGCGCTGCTTTTTCAACAGGTACATAATGGCTGCTGCACAATAAACGGAAAAGGTAATTTTGTTTGAATTGACTTCAGCGCCTGGATCATGGTGAGGAAAATACATCGAAGAGGAACTGTCAATAACTATCTGGCAACGAAGGTTTGTTTCTTCTTCAAAGCGTTTAACAAAGAGTTTCTCCGAGCGGGCATAGAGCTTCCAGTCAATATGCTTGGTTGGTTCACCGGCATTATATGCCCTGTGCTCGGCAAATTCAACTGAAAAACCATGGAATGGACTTTTATGAAGCCCGGTGATAAAGCCCTCAACGACCTGCCTGGCGACAAACTCAAGGTTACCGAATTGCTGTAATTCCTGTTGGTTGATAGGCATAGTTGATGATTATGAATTAATTCAAATACTGAGATTTGAATTAATTACGCTGGCAGTGTGATATTACGGTTTTGGAATAATGAAATGATGGAATGATGGAATGTTGTGTGAATTTTGTTTTTTCCAATATTCCAATATTCCACTTTTCCATCCTTTTTAAAATAAATTAGCAACAACATTCCTACCTTGTTGAATTACGGGGTTGTCGCTTATTACAACCATAAGGTACTAACCCATCTGTGCTTCAAGTTTTTGAACCAGCATTGATTTAGGGACTGCCCCGATCTGTTTATCAACAACTTCCCCTCCTTTAAAGATCAGGATAGTAGGAATGCTGCGTATACCATACTTAGAAGAAATACCGGGGCTATTGTCAACATTAACTTTTCCCACTACTACTTTTCCTTCATACTCTTTTGATAATTCTTCAACAATGGGGGCAACCATTTTGCATGGGCCGCACCATTCCGCCCAAAAATCAATCAGTACGGGTTTGTCGGATTTAATTACTTTTTCCTCAAAGTTTGAGTCTGTTATTTCTATTGCCATTTTATTTGATTATTTACCCCGTGAGACAATTAAATATCTCTTGGGGTTGATTATTGATTAATTGATTTTATATGTTCTAAAATATAAGTATTCAAAAAATTTGCCAACCTGTAATTTATGACATATTGGCATTAATCGTAACTTCAAATATCTGGTGTCTGGTGTCCAATATCCAGTATCCAGTATCTAATATCTAACATCCAATATCTAATATCCAATATCCAATCCTATATCCAAGTACACAAACAACAACATCGCTTCAATTCAATTTATACTGCACTTCAGGCATACTATCCAGTGTTTCAATAAATTGATTATTCAATTCAACCATAAATGTTTTTGAATGCAATTCAATAAAGTGGTTATCCGTTTTGTCGCCAACAACAAAATTCAACCTGCATTGCCCTTTACTTGAATTGATCAGTTGTGTAATGTCCTCAATAAATTTATCGGATACATCAGACAGAGCCACCTGCATGGTGATGCTTTTTGCCAGTTTGTTTCTTATCTCCGACAGTAAATGTATTTCACGGGCTTTGAACTCATAATAATCATCCGACTTATACCTGAGCTGCACCCTGCCTTTGACAAACAGGAATTCACCCGGTTTGAGGAAATGCCTCATTTTAAGATAATCTTCAGCGAACAGCGCCAATTGCATAGAATCAGTATAATCTTCGATCACAAGATTACCAAAAGGATTGCCGGTTTTGGTAGTTTTATGTTTTGCATCAGTCACGATACCTGCGATCGTGATTTCCCTGTTTATATATTTGGAAATATCTGTATTTATATCAATAATATTCAAATTACAAAAATTCTGTAACTCCAATTTATAATTATCCAGGGGGTGTCCTGAGAGGTACATGCCGGTTATCTCCCTTTCTTTTGCCAATAGCTCGATCTCTGACCAGGGTTCACACTCCGGTATTTTGGGATCCTCTACTTCAATTGGCTCAATATTGAATATAGAGATCTGGTCTGTATGTTTATCACTTTGAAACTTATTACCAAACCTGATCGCTTTATCCAAAAAAGTAACTCCATCTTCATATTCACAATAGAAATATTGTGACCTGTATGTACTTTTAAAACAGTCAAAAGCTCCTGCCATCACCAGGCTTTCCAAACATCTTTTGTTTGCAGCGCGCAGGTTGATCCTCTTGGTAAGGTCGAAAATATTCCTGAACCCCCCATTCTCTTTCCTTTCATCAACTATTGCTTCAACAGCCCCCTCCCCTACTCCCTTTACAGCTCCTAATCCGAATCGTATTTCGTTATTTTTATTTACAGCAAATTTAAATTCACTTTCATTGATATCAGGGCCTAAAACGGAAATACCCAACCGTTTACATTCATCCATGAAGTATGTGATCTTTTTAATATTATTCTTGTTTCTTGTAAGAACAGCAGCCATATACTCGGGAGGGTAATTGGCTTTCAGATAAGCTGTTTGATATGCCAGGACAGAATAAGCAGCGGAATGAGAACGGTTAAATCCATAACCGGCAAAGTGTGCCATAGTCTCAAATATCTGTTTTGCTTTATTCCTGTTAATATCTTTTGCAACAACTCTTTCAACAAATTTTTCTTCTTCGGGAGGGAGCAATTCCGCTTTTTTCTTTCCCATTATCCGTCTTAGTATGTCTGCTTCGCCAAGGGAGTAGTCAGCCATTATCTGAGCTGCCTGCATGATCTGTTCCTGGTACACCATTATGCCATAAGTATTTTTCAGGATATCCTCCAGTAACTTATGTGGATATTCAATTTTCTCCTTCCCATGTTTGCGGTTGATAAATAAAGGTATGAATTGCATAGGACCGGGGCGGTATAATGCGTTCATAGCTATCAGGTCTTCAATATTTGTTGGCTTTAGCTCTTTCAGATATTCCCTCATCCCTCTGGATTCAAATTGAAACGTTCCCTTTGTATCTCCCCTCTGGTATAACTCAAAAGTCTTGGGATCATCCAGGGGTATTTCGTCTATGTTGATCTTCACACCGTGCCTTTTTTCTATGATCTCGATAGCATCATCGATTATTGACAAGGTTTTCAGGCCTAAAAAGTCCATTTTCAACATGCCGACAGATTCAACGTATTTTCCCTCATACTGGGTGACTAAAAGGTCAGAATCCTTGGAAGTAGATACAGGTATATGTTCAATCAGGTCATCAGAGCCGATAATAACACCGGCAGCATGTATCCCGGAGTGCCTGGCGCAACCTTCCAGTGTCTCAGCGAGAGATAGTGTCTTAACAACCAAAGGATTCTTTCCATTTTTGGCATCTGCCATTTCTTTTACTTCGTCAAAAGCTTGTCTCAGGCGAACATCAACTCCTTCCGGGACTAATTTAGCCAGCTTGTCGGCTTCAGGTAAGGGCAACCGGAGCACCCTTGCCACGTCCCTGATAGATGATTTTGCAGCCATAGTACCGAAAGTAACGATCTGAGCCACTCTATTCTTTCCATATTTATTAACAACCCAATCAATCACCTTTTGCCGTCCGTCTTCATCAAAATCAATATCAATATCGGGCATTGACTTCCTGCCGGGATTTAAGAAGCGTTCAAACAGCAGATCGTATTTCAGAGGGTCAATATTGGTGATGCCTGTACAAAACGCAACTGCCGACCCTGCTACCGAACCTCTGCCGGGACCCACGGAAACACCTAACTCCCTGGCTACACTGATAAAGTCCTGGACTATTAAAAAGTAGCCGGCAAAACCCATATCCTCTATCACTTTCAACTCATAATCCAATCGCGTTTGAATATCCGGGGTTAATTCATTATACCGTTCTCTTGCTCCTAGAAATGTGAGATGTTTTAAATAGTCACTCTCTGAAATAAAACCTTTGGGTAGTTCAAATACCGGTAACAGGATATCCTTTTTTAAATCCAGAGTTTCAATTTTACCTGCTATCTCCATAGTGTTTTCTACTGCTTCCGGCACATCATTAAAAAGCTCTGCCATTTCTTCCTTAGTCTTCAGGTAGAATTGATTTCCTTCAAAACGCAACCTTTTAGGGTCGTCAATATCTTTACCGGTCTGGAGGCACAGAAGAATATCCTGTGCCTCGGAATCACACATATCAATGTAATGAAGGTCATTTGTAACTATCATTTTAACTTTATGCTTCTTAGACCATTTGATGAGAATCTCGTTACAAATATCCTGACTATCAATACCGTGGCGCTGGAGTTCTATATAATAGTCATCACCAAAAATTTCGAGCCACTCCAGGAATAATTTCTCCGCTATTTCTTCTCCTTTGGTTAAGATAGTTTGATTGATCTCACTTGCAATACAACAAGTAGTTGCTATCAATCCTTCTTTATACTCCCTGATAAGTTCTTTATCAATTCTCGGCTTATAATAAAATCCCTCCGTATAACCCAATGAACATAACTTGGATAAGTTCTTATAACCCGTCTCGTTTTTGGCAAGGATCACCTGGTGATACATGTACTTCTCGGCATTATCTTCCTTTATTTTTTTACTTTTATCGAACCTGCTGCCCTTTGCCAGATAAAATTCACACCCTATTACCGGCTTTATGCCTTGTTTCTTAGCTTCATTAACAAACTCAGGAACGCCAAACATATTTCCGTGATCGGTGATAGCAATAGCTTCCATTCCATATCCCTTAGCTTTCTTTATTAGTGAGCTAATATCTGCTGCACCGTCTAATAAGGAGTATTGAGTGTGAACATGAAGATGTGAAAAGTTCATTTCTCTAATTGATTGTGTAAGAATTTTTAATTCAGGTTTATTTTAAAATTTGTGTTTTTGCATCTAATGAACAGGTTCTGGTTACTGGGCACTGGGCACTGGGTTCTGGGTGCTTGATAATGTATGTTGGATATTTGATATTTGTTATTGTCATAGTCATAGTCATAGTCATTGTCATTGTCAATTGTCAACTGGCTTCTGGCTTTTTGTAAAGTTATATTCTTTTTTATTACTGGGTAAAAATATAAAAAAACCAAGTTGATTTCATGATTGTTGATAACTATTTTTTACTTTGACATATAAAGACTTTTTCCCATAAGCTGGACGAAACCTTAACCAAAATGATATGATAATTCATCCAAAAAGATACACTAATAATAAAGGAAGGAGATTGAACTATGATATCAATCCGCTAGCTGGCGGACTAATAATAAAAATTAATTTTAATTCCTCAACCAGTAAAAAACAGCATGTGGAATTATTATTATTATTATTATTAATTCGCATATTTATTATAAAGATAGACTTATATAAAAAACAAATGGGATATCTATATAAATTCTCCAAAAATGGTCAGGATTAACTTTTCAGGTTAACTCTTTTTATTTAAAAATAAATATAGCACCTTTGCAGCTTCAAAAACAACCCTTCAAAACGATAAAACAATAAATCAATAAATAATTTAAAAAATGGCAGCAAAGATTAGATTAACAAGACACGGAAAGAAAAAAAATCCCTATTATCACATTATTATAGCTGATGTCCGTGCTCCCAGGGATGGAAGGCATATAGAAATAATAGGAAATTATGACCCAAACACCAATCCTGCTACAATCAATATTGACAGTGACAAAGCCCTGGAATGGCTGGAAAAAGGTGCACAGCCTACAAATACAACAAGGGCAATACTGTCATATAAGGGAATTTTATTAAGAAAGCATTTGGCTCAAGGTGTTAAGAAAGGAGCATTATCCCAAGCGGAAGCAGACAAAAAATTCGAGGCATGGTCTACCGAAAAAGAAAAGAAAATTGAAGATAAAAGGAAAAGGATCATAAAACAAAAAGATGACGAGATCAAAAAACTGTTAGCTGCTGAAACCCAAATTAAGGAAGCAAAGGAAAAAATTATCATGGCTAAAAGATCTGCCTTGGCAGAAGAGGTTGAAAAGGCGGCTACTAAAGCAAAGGTTGGGGGTGAAGTTGAGGAGAAGGTTGATGCTGTGAAAGAGGAAATAGTTGCTGAAACTGCAGAAAAAAAAGAAGAAGTAAAAGAAGAGGTAAAGGTAGAGGAATCCAAGGAAGAAGAAAAGCCGGAGGTTAAAAATGAGGAAAAGGCTGATGAGGTACCGGCTGCTACAGAAGAATCCGCGGTAGAGGAATCCAAGGAAGAAGAAAAGCCGGAGGTTAAAGATGAGGAAAAGACTGATGAGGTACCGGCTGCTACAGAAGAATCCGCGGTAGAGGAATCCAGGGAAGATGAAAAGCCAGAGGCGGAGGCACAGGATGAGGAGAAGGCAAAGGATGAGGAAAAAGTTGAGGAAGAAGAAGCGAAAACAGAAGAAAAAGCAGAGACTGAAGAGAAGACTTGAAACAAAGGAGGAAAATAAGAAAACAGAAAGAATTGAGTCTGAAGAAAAGGATGAACAAAAAAAATGATGAACCTAAAAAAGAAAATTGAGATATTTCTGAAAGCAAGGGATAAAACCATGAAGGACCTTGCCGATTACCTCAAATTAAGTGAAGACGATCTCAACAATGCACTATCCGATAATACCTTAGAGATCCGGACATTAGAGAACATTTCCAAGGCATTGAGGATCCCTCTTTTCAGTTTTTTCCATGACCCCTTGGCACCAGAACCAAAAAAGGAAATTCCCTATTATACCGAAAAACTTCCGGAGACTGAAGAATTTGACGTGAAAACAGAGCGCCAAATGCTGCAATCGGAAATAAAAATGCTCCAAAGAGCTATTAAAGGCAAGGAGGAAACACTCAGGCAATTGAAAAAAGACGATTCTTAGTGTAATGATTTGTTACTGTTCGGATATAAAAAAAATTTGATTAATGAAACCACAGATTTCACCGATTACACAGATAAAAAATATATTTGTATCCTGATCATGTAAATGTTGATACTTGTAACCAAGTAATAGAACTTTACGATATTTCATGCAGACAATTTACTAATCTTAAAAAACATGGGAAAATTTTCACTCCAACTCATAATCTATCTCTATTTTCTAATTTACTCATACCACACTGCCATGCGCTCTTAAAACCCTGATGTCTGCACGCCATAGTGCGTTTCGGCACGCAGGCGTGAATGCTTTGTATTTCTCCTTTCTAAAACTAATTTCGATTTTCGCCTTTCCAATACAAATTTCAAATGCGAAGCATTCACGAGAGGTTTTGTGCGGCATGCCTAAGGGTATGAGTAAATCTCCATTATCTAAAATGTCTGTGTAGGCTGTGCTTTTGATTAAAATAGCGCCCAAAACAAACGCTGAGTTGTGATGAAAAGTTTAATATTTTGATTTCACAGATTAAAATCAGTGAACTCTGTGGTTACATTTTTACCCGAACAGTAACAATAAAAAAAGGCTTCTCATTTAAGAAACCTTCTCTGGGTGACTGACGGGATTTGAACCCGCGACAACCAGAACCACAATCTGGGACTCTACCAACTGAGCTACAGTCACCGTTTTATTTGGTGAGTTGGCAAAATTAATAATTTTATACTACTTTGTAGTAAATTTGCGGGAAATTATAGATAAAAAACATAGTTTCATAATTAAGATAAAAAAAAAGATGCCTTCGTAAACTAGTTTTAAAAAAGTTAATTTTTACGCGAATCGCTAATCTATCGCGAATTAGGCGAATATTCGCGTTATTAGCGTCTTATTCGCGATTCGCGTAAAAAAAACTTCGCAATTAATATGGAGAAGAAAGGAACAGATATCAAATTGAATATTGAAGGCATGACTTGTGTGAATTGTGCTGAATCTGTCAGGCGCAATATAGCGAAAAGAGGTGGTGATGATGTTAATGTGGATTTCTCCCTCGGTGAAGCGCGTTTCTCTATACAGGATGAAACGGATGTTAATGAGATCATAGAAGACATCAATAAGCTGGGTTATGCTGCCAGTTATTCCAAACCAATAAGCGAGGATGGATCACAGAAAGAAACAGGAGAAAGACGTATCTCACCTATTGAAAAAAAATTTTATTTTTCCCTGATCTTTACCATCCCATTGTTCTCCCACATGTTCCTGCCTTTTGTAGGGTTCTTACAGCATCCCATGGTTCAGCTTGCTCTTTGCCTGCCGGTATTTATCCTTGGAACCATCCATTTTGGCAAGAGTGCTTTCGGCTCGCTAAAGAGCGGGGTTCCCAATATGGATGTACTGATACTAATTGGTTCTACCGCTGCTTTCATATACAGTCTTACAGGAACAATAATGTATTATGGGACGGAATTAGCACATAATTATTTATTCTATGAAACTACGGCAACCATCATTTCCCTGATCCTTCTTGGAAATGTTCTGGAGCATAGGTCTATACAGCAAACCACTACGGCAATAAGTGAATTAAGCAAGATACAGGCAACCAAAGCTCAAAAACTAATATCATCAAACGGTGAGGAAAAAACGGTGGAGGTTGATCATAGAGACATCGTGGCAAACGATATGTTGATCGTCAATAACGGAGATAAAATACCCGTTGACGGAAAAATTACGTGGGGAGAAGCTTTTATTGATGAATCAATGATCACCGGAGAAAGCGTACCTGTTGATAAGAAGATAAATGATGATGTTATTGGAGGGACAATTATAGTTAACGGCAGCATTAAAATGATGGCTACAAATGTTGGTGAAGACACCGTTCTTTCAAAGATCATAGAAATGGTCAAAAAGGCACAGCAAAACAAACCCAATATCCAACGATTAGGCGATAAAGTAAGTGCAATATTTGTTCCAATAGTCGTTTTTATCGCCTTCATAACTTTTTTTATATCATACCTGGTCTTTGATGTATCACTTCAAAAAGCTCTTATGAGCAGCGTTGCCGTTTTGGTTATTTCCTGCCCGTGTGCGATGGGACTGGCAACACCCACTGCTGTAATGGCTGGTATAGGCAGGGCGGCAAGAAATGGTATTCTAATAAAAGGTGGAAGCACACTGGAAGAATTTGCTAAGATCAGGAATATTGTTTTTGACAAAACAGGAACACTCACCACCGGTGAGTTCAAAATAAAAAATATAGAATGCCTTGACGGTGCAGATGAAAAAAACATTATTGACATTCTGTTTAACCTTGAACAGCATTCTTCTCATCCCATTGCCAAATCAATAATAAAAGAACTTGAAAATAAATCATCACCCCTAACATTTACTGAAGTTACTGAAGAAAAGGGGTTGGGGATAAAAGCAAAAGATGGGGAAGGAAATTCTTACCAGGTAGGGTCTATTAATATTACGAAGAATTTAACAGGTGACGGCCCACCCCCGCCTACGCGGACCGAAGTCGCTTTGGCGGGCGAAGGCCCCTCTCCGCCAGCTGGCGGAGAGGGAGACCCTCCGCACAAGGCACCCGCAATATCCGCTTGTACTGAGTTTTACAGAAGTGCTGAAAAGAATCCCGAAAGGAGGGGAAACCTTCCGCACAGGGCGTCCACAGCCTCCGCTGAAAAAAAACCCGTTGGTGAGGAAAAGCCTACGCATGGGCACTCCCCTTCCGTTAGGGAAGGGGTCGGGGGATGGGCTGAGGAAAAATCAGGCCAATTCATCTACGTCATAAAAAATGACAAATTAATTGCCAGGATTGACATAGCTGATAAGATAAAACCCAACGCATGGGAAATGGTTGCCTCTCTTAGATCGCAAAATATTAAAACTATTATGTTAAGTGGCGATACCGATAAAAAATGCAGTGAATTGGCAAGCCAGTTGCAAATAGACGAGGTTTACAGCGAGCAACTCCCCGTCCAAAAGCTCGACATTATTGATTCCCTGGTAAATCAAGCCCCAACCGCCATGGTTGGTGACGGGATAAATGATGCCCCTGCATTAGCTAAAGCCACGGTTGGCATATCCTTAAGCAATGCCACACAGGTTGCCATTCAATCAGCCCAGATAATTTTGTTAAAAGGGAATGACCTGTCAGTCGTAAATCATGCACTGCAAATAAGTAAACATACTTATCTAACCATCAAGCAAAACCTCTTCTGGGCTTTCTTTTATAATGTTGTGGCAATACCGATTGCAGCGGCAGGTTTACTTAATCCTATGATCGGGGCTTTGGCAATGGCATTTTCGGATGTGATTGTGATAGGGAATTCCATCCGTTTGAAGAATAAAAAGATAAAGATCATCTGACATTCTCAGCTTCCCTTATTTAAACGTATCGGAATTTCAATGTTTAATTAATTTACCTGCCTTTGCCGAAACGGCTACGTGCAGGCAGGCGAAGTTATGTTCTTAACGAATTTATTCTCAATAATATCTTCATAAAAATCAAGTAACTTCTGTTCTTCGTTTAACCAATTGTATGTCCTGTAACACATAAATGAATTCCTGCAATAATCTTTTAACAGGTCTTTTTCAGTGATCAGCAATTTGATAGCTGAATACAGCTTTTGAACGCTCCGGTCAAAGACTGTTTTTCCGCATTTATGTTTCCCGATAATTTTAGTGATAAAAGGTAAATCAAAAGCAACTATGGCTATTCCGTAAGTCATATAATTAAATAGTTTATTGGGGCTGGAAAAAATATTATTATAGGTGAAAGTATTGGTTATTAATCCGATCGAACAATCTTTTAAGTATTTACCAACTTCTGTGTAATCAACCCAACCGGTTTGTTCGATATTTCTTTCCAGGGAATAAGCTTTTATTTTCGCTTCCAAATATGCTTTCTCTTTACCAGATCCTTCTCCAATAATTCTGAACTTAATTTTGGGAAAATCATTTTTCAATAAATTAAAAACCTCCAATATTTCTTTAAGTCCTCTATCGAAGCTTAACACGCCTTCAAACACAATGATGGGAGTGGCTAATTTTTTCTCTTCAAAAACCGGCGGGAAAAAATCAGGATGTGAAGTGTTGTAAAGTATGCAGCTTTTTATATTATGATTGAATCTTTGATATTCATTCCCGATCAATTCATTAACTGTTATAAGATTTTTAAGATTTTTCATCCATCTATTTCTGTAAAAACGATTTACAGGGTCATTAAAATTCCATGATTCATGTGAATCATATACCAGTTTTGCACCAGTCCGTTTCTGAATTTGTAATCCTATAAACAATGATTTCGGTTCATGAGCATGGTAGATATCTGCATCAAGTGCAATACCTTTTTTAATAAATTTATCAACATAATTGCTTAATTGAAGCTTATTTAAGGCTTTCTGAAATGTTGTGAGTGATCTTTGTATACAGTATATCTTGATGTCATCAATAGTAAATTCTTTGGCTTTATCGGGATTTATGATGCTTTTCCTTCCCATATCATAAACCAGGTATTCTTTATCTGATGAACAGATAAGACTCACATCATATCCTGATTTTGCTAAAGATTTACATTCCTTATAAAAGATCCTCTCATCCAAAGGTGAATGATCGGTAGTAAGCATGCATACTTTCAATTTATTTTTTGACATATTTTGGCAATAGAGATTATTGATGCTTTAAATATTTCATGTAATAATAAAGCATTCCAAAAAAATCAATACCCTTGGCGATAATGCTTGCCCAAATCGCTCCCATAACGCCATACATTGGCACTAAAATCAAGTTGCCTATAACATTAAATACCGCTTCAATTATTGCTACATTTCTGATTTCTTTTCCTTTTGATTTGGCTGCGAGAAAAGTAAACGGCTGATATAATCCCTGTAAAAGATAGGCAAATGAAAGCGGGATAATATATACAGCTACTTCTAAATATTCCTTGCCGAACATTAATTCAATGATCAATCTTGAACAAAAAAACAAAAACACAATACAAGCTACCAACCACAAACAATTGTAAAAGAATACTTTCAAGGGAATTTTGTTCTGATCGGTAAATTTTTTAAATAAAGCATTTGAAAATGCTCTGCTCATCATCACCATTGGCGAGCAAATTACATTTGCAAGGGTATAAAAACCCAGTTGAGAGATATTGATAAAATAGGTGATAAACACTTCATCAAGTTTAAATGTAGTTTGATTGAGTATGGCTCCGGAATAATATCGAAAACCAAATTCCCTGTTTTTTTGCCATACTTCTTTTAACCTCTCCTTCAAATTACTAAATAAAGGTTTATAGGCAAAGTACAAGCCAGCAGTAGTAACAATGATTGCCAGGAGCTTAAGCCCGATTATCAATTCAACATACAAACCATCAAACAGGAAGAAAACAGCTAACGGAATAACAAATAAAAAAATGGAGATCACTTCAAAGATTGAGATAAAGTGAACTTTATTGGAACCAACGGATAAAGCGGGAATCAAAAAATTAAAAGGCAGAATAAAACACAAAGGGGCAAACAAACGCAAAACATGTCCGAATTCGATATTGAAAATTCCATCAATCCAAAAGCTGATAATGAAAACGAACAGTGTGTAAAAAGCACCAATGCATAAGGTGATAATAAAGCCGGTTCCAAAAAACTCGCGTTCTTTAATTTGATCCTTGTTATTGGCGAGTATTGTTCGTAGTGAAGCGAAAAATCCGAACCTGAAAAACAGAACGGTAAAACCGGTAATAGTACCAAATAATGCGATTAAACCATAGAGTTCAGGGCCTAATGCCCGGGTTTGAAATCCCTTAGCAAAGAAACCTAAAAGAACTACAAGTAGCTGAAAAAAAAACAGGGTTGCTGTCTGGTAAATTGCTTTACTGTAATCTCCTGTTTTATCATTCATTTTTTCATGCGATAAGCTTAAAATTCAAAAGTAATCACAATAAAATTTAGCCAGTAGTTACAACCATAATATTTTTTGCAAAAATAATTATTGTTTTGCTTTTATAAGAATAGCCCCCAACTTCAGTTGGGGGAGAAAATGAGTCCTTCACAACAAACCCGAAGTCCCCGCACCGCTAGCGGTTCGGGGACTTCGGGGGAGGGTGGGTTTTGTTTATTACTCGCCCTTTCTCAAAATCGCACTCCAAAAATACAAATATCGTCAATTTGTGCGCGGTTTCCTTTCCAATCGTAATAGGTTTGTTTGATAATTGACAGTTGCTCGTTCAACGGTTTATTATGAATGGAGTTTAACAATTCTTTGAAAGGGCGGTAGTAAAACTTTTTGCCTTTCTGTCCGCCTTTCTGGTCAACAAATCCATCTGAAAACAGGTATATCATATCGTTTTTTTGTAGTTTGAGCGATTGCTTTGTGAACGGTTTTTCTTCGCCTCTCTGGTAGCCGATGTCTTGCAGGTCGCCCTTGTATTCGGTCAAGCTGCCGTTTCTGACATGATACAGCGGATTATGTGCACCCGAGAAATCCAGCAAGTTGTTTTTTTTATGCCACACGCAAAGCGAAATGTCCATCCCGTCCCTGGATTCATCCCGCTCGCCTGTTTGTTTGAGAGATTTAATAGTCCCTCTTCTCAGTAAATTGAGTATTTCATCTGCCTCTTCCGTATTGTTTTTGATAACAATTTCGTTGAGCAGCACATTGCCAATTATACTCATAAAAGCGCCCGGTACGCCATGTCCGGTGCAATCTACAGTGGCAAAGATCACCTTTTCATTTTTTGTTTCGTATGCCCAGTAAAAATCACCGCTCACGATGTCTTTCGGGAGGTAAAACACAAAATATTCATGCATCACTTTATCGAGGTATTCTTTCGATGTAAGGATGGCTTCCTGAATCCGTTTGGCATAGTTGATGCTTGAGGTGATGGCTTCGTTTTTGTTTTCTAAAATTTTTTTCTGTGTCTCTATTTCTTCTTTTTGCCGGTTGATGGCAATGTTTTTTCCTTCCAGCTGGGCATTGATTTTCTTTTTGATTTGATAGCCCCGGTATATGGAAGCGCCAAAACCCGCAATAAGCAGCAATACGGCAATTGACATGTAGAGCAGCAGTTGCTGGGATTCAATTTGTAAAAGCTGCTTGTTTAGCACTTTCTTTTGTTTGGCTATTTTTTCTTCTTGCTCGTCTATCTCATTTTTTTGTTCGTCAAGAATTGTCTTTTGATATCCTATACTATATTTCTGCTCGTGAATTTCTTTTCCCTGCTTGTCAAGAACATCCAATTGATCTTCGAGTATTTTTCGCTGTCCTTCGTTTGCAGCAATCAATTTTCTGATGCCTTTTTCTTGTTTTTTTATTTCTTCTTTCTGTCTCTCAATCTCTTTGTTTGCCATAGCAATTTCTTCTCTTTGTCTTTCCCGCTCTACCTGCATGTGAGAAATTTCTTCTTTTTGCTTTTCCACCTTTTTTCGTTCACTTTTCAATTGAATTTCTTTTGTATAATAAAGGTTTTGCCACTCTTCTGTCGAGTTAATTGCATCGTCAAGCAAGGTTTGATGCACTACAAAACCTTCTTCCTCGATCAGTTCTTTATTGATCTCGAACTTTTGAAAGTTTTGAATCTGTACAAAATTGATCATGGATGATTTAAAAGGATAATCCTCGCTAATGAGTAGGGTGTTGGTTCCTCTTATTTTTTCCAATACGCGTTTGATGTCGTAGCCTGTTTTTTTGTGAACGTAAATCATTTGTACGTTGGTTGAAATCCCGCTGATGGTCTTGAAATTTTTTATGAGAAAAGGAATGCCCTGCACTGTTTTTGTTTCTACTTTTCTCTGGAGCTCAGCATAAATGGCCGAATCATTTCCCAATACAGCTATTTGAAACAGTTTGATCTCGCCCTGGTTTTCCCATCTTATAAATTTTGTAAAACTGTAAATAAAGTGTGCTTTTACCCTTGCATCGGCATCAATCTGTGGAGATGAATTTTCATTTTGGGCGTGGGAGCAATTAAAATGAACCGCAAGATAAAACAGCAGAAAATATTTTACTTTCTTGATCACTAAAGTTTCGCAGTTAATAAAAGTGTTGAAAACAAAGGGAAATTAATGTAAAAAAGGCGCAATGATTTACTCATACCGCACAGGCATGCGCTCAAAAACCCCTCGTGAATGCTTAGCATTTGCGTGAAATTTCTTATTTTTAATGTGTTTCAGAATTTTTCACAAAAAAACCCAAAAGAACGACAAGTAGTTGAAAAAAAACAGGGTTGCTGTCTGTTAAACTGCTTTACTGTGATCTCCTGTTTTATCATTCATTTTTTCATGCGATAAGCTTAAAATGCACAAGTAATCATAATATCCCAAACCCGATTATTCTAATTTACCAATTTCTTTCTCAACTTCATCCAGAATTTCGCATGACCTAACCAGATCTTTCATGTTCGTATGATCGGGGTATAATGGACGGTCAACATCAAGAAAATCAACATGCCTTCTTATCACCTCCTTAGCTTTTGTTACACCTTTGCCGAACTTATATTCGCGGAAATCCAATGCCTGGGCGGCAGCCATAAACTCAATACCCAACACCCCATAAGCATTATCCATGATCTGGAAATTCTTGATAGCCGTATTCATACCCATTGAAACAAAATCCTCCTGATCAGCAGCAGCTGGAATTGACTGGATGGACGCGGGAGCAGAAAGAATGCGCTGTTCTACGATTTGCATGCAGGCAGTGTATTGACTTAACATCAAACCGGAAAACATACCTGCTCCTTTTGTCAGGAACGCGGGTAAGCCAACATTTAATGCCGGGTTGTTCAACCTGTTCAACCTCCGTTCAGACATTACACTGATCATTGTAATGGCAACGCCAACCATATCCATGGGCAAAGAGATAGGTGTTCCCTGGAAATTAGCTCCTGCTATCTGAAGGTTTTCCTTTGGAAAGAAAACAGGGTTATCCCCTACCCCATTTAATTCAATTTCTACCTGCGAACGGGCATATTTAACCGCATCATGGGCAGTGCCAATAACCTGTGGTGTTGAACGCATTGAATAAGCATCCTGAACCCTGCACTTTATCTTGCCTTCAGCAAGGTCACCGCCTTCAACTAATTTACCTATAGCTTTAGCACTGCGCACAGCACCTGCAAAACCACGTACCTCATGCAGCTTAACACTATACGGTTTCATATTGGCTTTCAATGCTTCAAGTGACATTGAAGCAGCTATTTCTGCTTGCTTCAACCAGTCATTTGTGTCATAAAGCAATAAAGCGCTCATAGCAGTTAACACATTGGACCCGTTGATGATAGCTAACCCATCCCTTGCCTGCAAGCCGGGGATGGATATTCCCGCCTTGTCCATAGCTTCCTTTCCTTCAAGCAATTTTCCCTTATAATAAGCTTTCCCTTCGCCAAGCATTAATAAGGCAATCTGTGACATCGGAGCCAGGTCACCTGAAGCGCCAACAGACCCTTTTTGGCAGACAAAAGGAGTTACGCCCTTGTTTAACATCTCCAATAAAGTAAGTGTGATCTCAGGACGGCAACCGGAATTACCATGGGCATGCACGTTAATCCTGCCTAACATAGCGCCCCTTACATACTCTAAAGGAGCAGGATCACCGATACCTGCTGCATGGTTGTAGATCAAATATTTTTGGAAATCCTGTATCTGGTCATCGTTGAGGACAACTTCTGAAAACTCACCGATGCCCGTATTCACACCATACATGATCTCCCTTGCTTCTATTTTATTCTCAAGCATAACCCTGCATACCTTAATTCGATCAAGAGCATCCGGATGTAATTCAACCTTTTCATCCTGGCGGGATACTTTTACAATATCTTCTATTGTGAGGTTAGTGCCTGTAATTATTATGGACATGGTTTGTAATTATAAAATTCATATTTCATTTATATATTCGTTTTTATCCCCTCTTGAGAGGGGTGTCCCGAATGGACGGGGTGTGTTCTCCCCCTCTTGAGAGGTGCCAACAAAGTGCTCTTTAATCCAATTCTCTATTACGTGTAAAACATTATCAATATCTTGTCTTATTTCTCCATCCTTAAACCTCAAAGAATATAGTCCAAGCTTTTCTAGTTTTTGTTGCCTTATCTGATCCTTTTTAAATCTATTATAGTGATAACCCCCGTCAATTTCAATAACTAACATCAACTCATTACAAAAGAAATCTACAATGTAATTATCAAGAGGCTTCTGCCTGTGAAAATCATAACCCATCATTTCTTTGCCTCTTAACCGATTCCATAATAGTACTTCTGATAAAGTGCTTTTATTTCGTAAGTGTCTGGCATACTTTTTTAAATAGGGGTTGTATGGTATGATCTTCCGTCTTTTCATTTTAACATTTCTAAATGATTAATGACACACCCCTAAATCCCCCCGCCAGCTGGCGGGGGGTCTTTTACGAATTTTTAATAATTTAAGTGCTTAATTTCCCAAAGTCATTAGTATCATTAGTATATTGGCATCAATTTATTTTAATCTTCCAATCAATTCCCCCACACTCATCTTCTCCTGCCCACCCGATTCCATATCCTTTACCGTCAACTTTCCGCTTTGCATTTCATCAGAACCGATCAGGACAACATAAGGGATTCCCCTGGCATTGGCATAGCTCATCTGCTTTTTCATTTTCTCAGCCGAAGGATAGATCTCAGCATTGATTCCTGCTTTTCTAACCTTTGTTAACAACTTCATACAGTATGCTTCTTCCACTTTACCAAAATTCACGAACATTACCTGTGTGATTGAGCCGGCAGATTCAGGGAACAGGTTTCTTTGGTTCAAAACATCATAGATCCTGTCTGCACCGAAAGAGACTCCTGTACCGGAAATGCCGGGAAGCCCGAAGATGCCGGTAAGATCGTCATAACGCCCGCCTCCGCATAAGCTGCCTGAAGAATCCTTTGCAGTAACTTCAATTATAGTTCCTGTGTAATAATCCAAGCCACGGGCAAGAGTGGGTTCGAATTCTAGTTTAGCTTTTTTTAATTCTAAAGATTCAATATAGCGAATAATAGTTTTTACTTCTTCTATACCCATCAACCCATCTTTGGATATAATATTGCCTGTTTCATTATCCTTAAAGCAATCATATAAACAATTTAAAATTCCGTAATCTTTTTTGTAAATGCTATCTTGAATTCTAATTTCTTCTTTAGCCTCTTCAAGAGAACATCCCAATTTATCAATAATTTCCTGAACATCAAAATAATAAATATAATCTCCTTCTTCTAGAAAAATACAATTAAAAATGTCTTGAATTTTTTCTTCACTAATTCCTTTTTTGACAAGTTCAGCTTTTACTCCATGTTGACCTATCTTGTCAAACTTATCGATAGTAACTGTAATATCATTTAATCTATCAGAACATCCACAATAATCAGCAATGCCTTGCAGTACTTTTCTATTATTGATTTTAATGGAAAAATCCTCTAGTCTCAAATTTAAAAACACATCATCAATGATTTGAATCAATTCAACTTCATTCAATAGTGAATCCGACCCGATCACATCTACATCACACTGGTAGAACTCGCGGTAACGTCCCTTTTGAGGCCGGTCGGCTCTCCAGACGGGTTGGATCTGGTATCGCTTAAATGGAAAAGTAATATCGTTCTGATGCTGAACTACATATCGTGCAAAAGGGACAGTCAAATCATATCTAAGGGCTTCATCAACTAAATATGGGATAATATTGGGATTTAAATTTTCAAGTGATATTGAAGGGGTCTTATTTCCTTCTTCCGAAATGTTTGCAGATTTTGTAATATTCATTATATTTAATAAGGCATTTTTTAACTTATCTCCCCTATTTAATATTCTAAATATCAACTTATCCCCATCTTCCCCGTACTTACCTGTCAATGTATCCAGATTCTCCATAGCAGGGGTCTCAATAGGTAAATAGCCATAGCGTTGGAATACTTCTTTGATGGTATCAAAAATATAATTCCTTCTCCCCATTTCAAGCGGGGAGAAATCGCGGGTGCCTTTTGGTATGCTTGGTTTGTTTGCAGACATTTGATACTATAAATATGATTCAAGAAAAGATTTTAAAATAAAATATAATACTTTTTACGCAACAAATATCGTCAAAATACATTAAGAAAATTATTTAGCAAATTGATAAAAACAAAATTAATTTCAAATAAGGAAACAAAAATATGATAGAGTTGCTGGTTGCTGGGTACTGGGTACTGGGTGGTAAATAATGGTTACGAGTTTGAGTAAAAAAAACCAACAACCCAGAACCTGATTATTAAATTTTAAAAGGATAAATGTTAGTTACTGTTCGGGATATCAAGGGGGAGATTCCTCACTTCGCTGCGCTCCGTTCGGAATGACATGAAAATGTGATGTTTTAAGGGGGAGGGCGAGGCGGTGCGCCTATGGAAGGTGTTCAATCAAGTAAAGTTAATAGGCGCACCGTCTCGCCCTCCCCCTCTCAAAACAAAGAACTGTCATTCCGAACGAAGTGAGGAATCTGCCGAATAAACCAACCCCACGAACAGTAACAAATGTTAAAATAAATTTTATTAAAAATATTGAAATGCGAAGCATTCACGAACACAATTAAAAGCAAACAATAGAGTGAGTAAATTCCGATACAACAGAATAATAGCTCAACCTTTTCCAAAATAAGCCGGGTGCTTTTCATTGTATTTCCTCAGGTAGATGAACATAGAATCTTTCTTCTTTCTTTTCTTTAAAGCAGTGAATTCATCGTATAATTGTTGATCCCTTATCAGTAATGACTCAAGATCGCTGATCGTATAGTCCAGGATATTCCCTGTCCTGACATCCAGGATATACTGCCTGAATTCATTGCTTGCATACCCCCCCTGGTTAAAGCTGTATGGATCATAATAATGGTTATCATAAACCGTAACAACTGCCGTAAAATGGCAAATATTGCCAATTATGGGTATCCTGTTGAATTCTCCCTGGATGTTTATATACACAATATTATTATTTGAGTAACCCCAAATACTACTTGTTAGCACTGCTTCCTTATTGCCGGCACTATCAATAAACTCAATTTTCTTCAACAGCAGAAGCTTTGACAAGAAACCCAACTCATTTTTATCGAATTTCGATATGATCTTTGATTTTGGAATAGGGTCATTATGCTTAAATTGCTCGTATATCAAATATATCCCTTCCTTAAATTCAAAATCCTTATCATATTTCACTTTTGGCTGGGGAAAAGCGTTACAGCAGATAAATAGTAATATTAATATTAAGTATGATCGCAGCATGATTCAATTATCATTAAAACATTAAAATTAATCAATTTTTTTATTTATTTGATAAGAGATATAGGCTTTAGTTTAACTTTGCGTTGATAAATGGTAAATAAAAAATTACAAAAAACAGCAAGGAGCATGGAGTGTGATTTTCAACTCCATGCCCCAAGCCCTTTGCCCCATGCTTATATAACTAATTACTATTCAATACATTATATTAGCAACGTTTTTCTAGACTTAAGCCTATATATAATATAAATG
>JBDRNO010000063.1:0-3821 GCA_043811005.1 Bacteroidota bacterium
TGTACTCTATCAGTTTCTGTGTTGGTATGTAACCATTGGTTTCTGTGTAGTCTTGGAATACAATATTATTTTTATCATCAGTTATTGTTACAAACGCACTTCCTAGAGGATATCCTGTTCCGTCAACAACCCTTACATCAACGCTCCATTTGATTTTAAGATCTGCTGTGGTAGCATCATAACAGAGTTTTTCTTTATGGAAGCTTGAATCTAATAATTCATTGTGTGTGTCATATAGGGCATATATTTCGCATATCTGGGAACTCCCCAACTCTTCGTTTCTGATTACGTTGTTTTGTCCGCCTTCAAGCAGTATCAGATATTTTGTTTGCCCCTGTCCGTCATAATGGTTCTCAAATATTTCACCATTAACACTGCCACCCTCCAAGTAAAGCCCAGCTTCGGTGTTTCCAATGAATTTGTTATTATATATATCAGTATATCCATAACTCAGATGCATACCATAAAAATTATCTATGAAATCATTTCCAGCAATAGCAGTTGTAGCACCATCTACTAAAAAACCCTGTTTGTTTCCAATAAAATCATTGTTCAGTATTTCATTGCCGCTTCCGCTTGATAGCTTCAAGCCAGAGGAGGAATCAAAACCAGTATTGTACGAGAATTCGTTCTCATAAAATTCGTTGTAATCACAATCCAAACACTCCATCCCAGTACTTCCTTGAGTAAACGTATTATCATAAATTTCAGAATTGGTTAAATAGCGTATATCAGCACCCAGATCACAGTTTGTTATTTTATTACCCGAAATTTCCGCGTAATCTAATCTGTTTGCATAGATTCCAACATTTACGCAATTTTTTATTTCATTGCTCAGTATTTTTTGACCTATTGCATGCGGATTATGTTGTGAAAAAATTCCAGTGTTACAATTCTCTATGATACAGTTTTTTACTATGTTGTTGTGCCCGCGCTTCCAAATTTCATCCACATCATCATAATAGTCTCTCATATAAACCCCATAACCATCTCCTTGGTATATTATTTTATACCCATCACAGTTTAGAGTTATTCCTTCTGCTTCAAGATGAAAACAATCGCCAGTAGTATATACATCGTTCTTCAGAATAGTGTCTTCCTTTATTATTCCACAGCTACTCTCAGGTACACCAAAAACAAGAGTTACTGTTTCGTCTCTTTCAACATACTCTGTTCTTTCGTCATAATCGGCTCCTTTCTGGACGATTATGGTATGTGCTGTGTAATAATCCTTTGATCCGTCTCCGTTATGTATGTATTCTGTTACAGTTTGCTGAGGAATATAACCATCTGGATTTGTTGAACCACTAAATATTTGAGTGCCCTTTTTGTTTGTAATGGTTACAGTAGCCCCATCAACAGGCTGACCATTGCTATACATTACTCTGGCACCAAGCATCCACTGCAATTTTAATGAAGAAGCGCTATCACTAAACTTTATCTTATTCCTGTTAAAACTGCTGCTCTTGATTGTGTTGTCAGAATCAAATGAAGAATAAACATCAAAATAGTTTATTGAATTGATATTTGCATTCGAGATCAAATTATTATCAGAATCATAAAATTCAATTCCTGTATCACCTCCTGTAATAATCGTGTTAAAAATATCATTTCCTGATGAATGTTCAATAGTCATTGCATTCCATCCAGAATCATCTATTCTCAGTGATGAAAATTTACCAAACTCACTATTATCTACGTTATCTAAATAAATTCCGTGCATGAAATTTTCTATTCTACAATTCTTTACCTTGATATTTGTTTTATCTTTTGCATAGATACCATACTCATTACCTATACCTACAATTTTGTGATTTGCGCAATCAAGTGTTGCATCACTCACCATAAATGTGAAACATGTTCCACTGGAAAATACATCACTATCTAAAGTAATATCTTCATATATTTCTCCACAACTAGATGTGCTTCCTGTTGGACATGATATACCCTTATTTCCAAAAGCGCCACATATATCATCATAGTTAGGAGTTCCATCTGTTAAATCATTATTATCGTCATCCTTTTCGAGTAAATCTATTAAAAACTCATCAATATCTGAAGGTCTATCATGTTTAGCAAAATGATAGAGATCATCTGATTTATCTACCCCAGCAGAATAGCTATAGGTATCTATCAAATTGTTTCTCATTCCCCAGAGGGCACCTGCAATAATATTGGCTTTACAATAAATATCTGAACCAAAATTTTGGGATAGACAATCCGAGCCACCGGGCCAAATATAACTATTTTCGCTGTTTCTTATAAGGGTACCAGGACCTCGCCATCCCACACCAATCTGAGGCATGTTTAGATTTGTGTTGGCCCAGTAATCTGAAAAAGCTTCGCTAAGATACCTTGTAGCTGATCCTCCATACTGCTTTCGAGTAATTGTGTGTGCATATTCATGATATACCACATCCGGCATGGTACCAAAATCTATGCAACCATCAAGTGCACCAGTAAAGAAAACCAAGTAATTGGTTGCACTGCATGCATTACAGGTTCTACTAGGTTTATTACACCATTGTTGCCAATTTACTGAGTTAACTATTGCCCGAAGCGAATAATCCATTAAATCGAAACTTGGTTCAATTTCTTTTAATCTCTCATGACCTTGCACTATATGATAAAAAACATTCCTTTCTGAATCCAAAGAGTTTGCGATAGACCAACCTAAGGTTTTAGGTGTATCTGGATTTAAGGTTGAATCAATATGTGCATCAGCACCTTGATCGTTATCTGTATAAGCAAAAGGACCTTCCATATCTAGAGAGACTTGTCTTACATCACTACCAAGTATGTTAGCAGTAAAAAATCCATTCTCATTTGTTACAAGCTGTGAAGCGCCTTGTATATCAACATATAAATCTCTTAAAGAAACTATATCTTCAGGATCAAAAACAGTTTGTGGGTATATAATAGTGTTAATTGTTCCTGAATATGTAGCAGGATGTGCATCACTAAAAAAGTTTAAAATCTTACCATTTTTAGCGTCAATGAAATATGTCCATATAGGTGAAGGATCTATATTCTCCTTAACTATTATTTTCCAGGTAAGCTTCCCATCTAAACTATTTTTTGGGAAATAAATATTAAGTTTTGATAAGACAAGCTTATGATTTCCAATATAATTATCTGGATGTGATTTTACAGTTTCAAACGCGGACCACTCAGTCACCAATGGTGTAGTTTCAATATTTATTCCACGAAAAACATCTGATGATAAATGAATAAGTTTACTGTCTTCAGTGAACCTCAAGTTAACAAATGCATTGTAAACAGGAACATCTTTGTAATATTGTTGAAAGAAAATATTCCATAATTTTTTATTTTCTTTCATATCAAGAAGTATCAGGTCATTCTCTTGTACACCAAAAAGTTCTTGATTTTGGTAAACAAATTCTCTTGAAATTGTTTCTATATTATACTCATCAAAAGGAAGTATTGTGAATTTATCAACAGGAATATTCTTACCCGCTATAAAATTAGGAGTGTTTGTTAATTCGTTCCAATTTATTATCCAACCTTTGCCATATTTTTCTTCAAAATCTGCAAAAAGATGTGTTCTGAAGTAATCCCCTTCTCCTGTTTCTGAAATAGCAGTTCCTGAGGGAACAGGCGCCTCTTTCTCAAAAACCGAACCTAAATTCAAAGCGTTTATTGATACAGAAAAAGCAAACAAAACAACCAAACTTATTAGCATCAGCTTCGGAATCTCGAATTTCAAAAAAGTCACCCTATTTTTTTAATAAACTCTTTTTGGATTGAAGCTTTTTAAAGTTGAATGAAATTAGGGATTTACTTATTCAATATCTTACGGC
>JBDRNO010000064.1:0-2421 GCA_043811005.1 Bacteroidota bacterium
CCAGGAATAACCTGACGGACGGAGATGGTTCAGGGGGAGCTGCAAATCATGCGACCTCTGTTCCATTTTTAAAACCATCTTTGTCCTTTATGCCTGAAAAAACTCAAACCGTTTTGTGCAAATAATAGGGGGTTAAGCCAAGAATCAAGTTTCTGTTTCTATTCATAATTCATCATTCAAATGTTCATTATTCAATATTCAAATAGCAATATAACAGCTATATTATAACTACTGATTAGTTACATATTTTTTAATGCCCACACGTATTCGCCAACTCCTCTCTCATCCTGCACATTTACCTCGCCTACTTTGAGGAAGGGGTCTTCTTTTCCCCTTAGCTTTGCCCACCAGCGGTTTAAATCATGGGAAAGGGTGCCGGTTCCTACGAGACCTAACCTATATTGTTTGGAGAGGTTTTCTACTTTTATTACGGTTTCTGGCATGATAAATTTCCGGTTTAAAATCCCAAAATACAAAATAAATCCCAAGTTCAAAATCCCATCCGCCGGCTGGGGGTCCAAATCCAAACACTACAAAGAAACATTACTTTTCAAGAAGATTTGTTGATAATGGATGAAAATATTTTTTTTATTATTTGTTTCTTTGATATTCAATCAAAATTTCTTCAATTCGTTCATAATATATTTTTTTAATTTTTCTTTTGATGGTAATTGTAGCAGATATTTCTGCACAAACAGGTTCTCGTCCATTCCGGCAGTAGCATATTGCACTAAGGCATTGTTTTTATCCGTTACCAAAAGAATTCCCACCGGAGGATTATCGTTCTGTTCAACAATCTCCTGTTTGTAGTAGTTCAGATAGGTATTAAGTTGTCCGGCATTGACATGGTTGAAATCTTCTATTTTAAGATCTAGCAGCACATGACATTTTAAAATTCTATGATAAAAAACCATGTCAATAAAATAATATTCATTCCCAATAAGTATGCGTTTTTGCCTGGCTTCAAAGCAAAATCCGTTACCCATCTCAAGAATAAAGCCTTCAAGATTGTCGAGCAATGCGGTTTCAAGGTCTGATTCTTCAACGGCATTTTTTACCGGCAATCCCAGGAACTCAAAAGCATAAACATTTTTTACAATGTCTTTAGGTTGAGATGGTTTTATTTTGACACGAATAAGCTCCGATAATTTTTCCGGATGTTTTGATATTCCGCTACGCTCAAAGTACATACTGTTAATCTGCCTTTTCAACTCTCTGACGCTCCAATTTCCTTTCATACATTCTAACTCATAAAATGTGCGTTTTAAAGGATCATATACTGCTATGAGTTGGACAAAATGGGTATAAGACAAACGAATTAGAAGTTTATCCGGTGATATTTGCAAATAATTGTAACCAGATTGGGCAATCGGTGATTGCCTTATTTCAATAGGTTCGGTTTCATCGCTTTCTAATTGGGCAATCGGTGATTGCCCAATTGATTCCTGCCCTTCAATAAACTCTTTTACGGGTAATAAAAATTGCGGATAAGCAGTATAAAATTGCTTGTATAATTTTAGATTTCTAAAAGAAAAACCATCTTTTTCATTTAATCTCTCTGACAGTTTCTCGATTACTTTATCACCATATTTCGCCCTGTCTTCGCCCTTTAATTCATATTGTACAATATAATAACCAACAAGCCAGTTGCGAATGGTCAAAAGCTTATTCACTGCGTTTGCAGCCGAATTATGCAATGATAAGTGAGTGGATGAAATTATAAGTGTTAAATGATCAAAATTCATATTCAATCAGTTTATTGAAAATCAGCAATCCTTATGATAAATCTTTCATTATTATACAACATGTACATAAATCTCTAATAGCCCCCATATTATGACTAACAAACAAAACCGTCCTCCCTTCACCTGCCACATCCTTCATCTTCCCCAAACACTTCTTCTGAAATTCAGCATCCCCAACCGCTAACACCTCATCAATTATCAATATTTCCGGTTCCAAATGAGCAGCAACTGCAAAGCCCAGGCGTACTCTCATGCCTGAAGAATACCTTTTAACAGGTGTATCAATATATCTTTCCACACCTGAAAATTCAACGATCTCATCAAATTTGCCTTTTATTTCGGGTTTTGTCATGCCGAGGATAGCTCCATTAAGGAAAACATTCTCCCTTCCTGTTAACTCCTGATGAAATCCTGTCCCCACCTCCAGCAAGCTGGCAACCCGTCCTTTTACCTTAGCGCTGCCGGTTGTTGGTCCGGTTACCCGTGATAATATCTTCAATAAAGTAGATTTCCCGGCACCGTTCTTTCCAATAACTCCCAGCACTTCTCCCTGCTTCACCTCGAAATTAATATTTTTGTAACCAATCAGTTCTATTGATAAAGTTCCCTTTTACTGAATAATGAACATTTGAACAATCGAATGATGAATGATGAATTTTTATGTTCGTTTATTCTA
>JBDRNO010000065.1:0-16515 GCA_043811005.1 Bacteroidota bacterium
TAAAGACGGTGTTAATGATGAATTCATTCCCAAAGGAACAGGCATTAATTGGGAAAAGATGTACCTTTGGATATATAATCGCTGGGGTGAAGAAATTTATTATACAGATAGCGGAAAGCCATGGGACGGAAAAGACAAGGATGGTATTAGCATTGTACAGCAGGATGTATATGTATGGGTAATAGTGGTGAAAGATATTAATGGAGAAACACACCGTTCCATGGGACATGTTACCCTTTTGCGATAGTCTTTTTAAGGGAATAAAATAGTAACCGGGCAGATAGTATATGTTTTGGTTTTACTATTCATCTGATGTGAGCTTTCCAAAAGTTCTGAACTATTGGAAAGCTTGTCATTTTATTCATCAAACATTGAACCTATAGTGAATGTCATTGACGGAAGTTTTCTTATTAAACCATCAGAACATAAACACTTAATATTCTTAAAATAAATTCTCTGACCTTTTCCCGCATTCCTGATATGTTTTTTCATTTCGCTGCTTATTTCATTGCATTCTGTTCCACGGATAATTTCCACACTCCCTATATTCATTACCATATCAAATGCAACTACCTTATACTTGTCGTCAACATTTTTTCTCTCGACACCAATTAACTCATCTATTGTTATTCCATCAGCGCCAATTAACTCCTCAATTGTTATTGCTCCCCTCGTTTTATTGGCAATTTTTGGAATCAGGTTTATTTCTTCGGTTGGCTTTTTTACCTTGAAGGTTCCTTTTTCAGTATCTTGACTGTATAAGTTGATGCTAATTAATAAGAATGTCATTATAATTAAAAGCCTGTTCATTGTTATAAAAAGCTTTGCGCCCTTTGCGATCTTTGCGGGAAACATATTAATCCTCATGTTTTAAATATTTAAAATTTCTTTTACCTCCTCTACCGTTTCAAATTCCCTATCAATCAACTTCATTTTAAAAGTATATGGGCCTCTCTTGCCGGGAACAGCGGAGAATGCATTGTAATCGAATACTGCCAATTCATTATCAGGCGTAACTCCCCAAAGCATATTTTTTACTTTCGGGTTATACCTGAACTGAACATATTGGTTTGAATAATAAGTAAACATTGCATTCCTGTTCTTTTCCACCAGGTAAACCCTGTCCAAATTTAAAGCATTTTCCTGCTCATCCTGAAATTCAGCAGTAATGATATTTCCTTTTGGAAAATTTATTGGCTTGTCACAATTCCAAACACCAAATCCGTTTATTGTAAATGCACGGAAAACTTTTTGTCTCGTACTAACTGCTAAAAAGGCTTTTCTTTTCTGCTCCTCCCACGCTTTCTGCCGCGCTATTTGCTCTTGCTCCAGCTTTTTTATTTGCGCTTCATATTCTTCCTGTTTCCTCTTTTCTTCTGCCTTGCGCTTTTCAAGTTTATCCCGGTATTGCTGAAAATTTTGCTCGTAAACCTGCATTGCTTCATCATAATCTTTTCCTTCAAACACCGGATAAACCACAAAAGTATGAGAATCCTTTCCTTTGGTTAACGTCAGGTTGTAACTAATGCCTTTTTTATTTTCTGTGATCGTGGCATCTTCCCAAAGTATGTTATATAGCTCAGGTTTGAAATTTTTATTCTCCTCCCCTATCTCAAACTGCATATCCTTGTAAACAGTGATCTCGGGAAATTCCTTTGGGTCAACTGCTATGTTAAAGCTGTACCTCTGTTTATTGAGCTTTTTGGGCTTAAGGGGTTTTTGTTTTTCGATCTTTGCAATTTGTTTTTTAATGGTTTTAATCTCTTCAGAAAGTACACCGGTAATTTCTCCTTCAGGAGTTAACTCTGTGTCTCTATCAATTTCATCTTCAAACACACTGCCGGCTTCAGTTGCTTCATCAGTTACATCCTGCCTTATCACATTATCTTTTCCTTTAAATGCCCAGTTCCCGTTTGCAGTATCCAGTTGGTACAGATTGTATTGTGTCCCGTCATAATAAGATGCCATTTTAATTTCAATTTCTTTACCGGGGTTCATGAAAACGGGCTTGCTGTCTTTGAATGCAAGTATCTCAATCATGCCTGCCGATTCGAAATGATATTGGTTTCCTGCCGAATCATAAGTCATGGGAATACCGCTGACAAAAAAATCCACGGGATCATGAAGCTCCCGGTAACGGAGTTCAACAACTCCTTCAACCAATTCGCCTTTCTCATCTGCAAATGCATTTTGTGGTATCTTTATCTTCGACCCGGTGGGATGATCCAATTCCGCCCCTTTTTCAGTATTTACGCTGTATTTCTCAAACTCAATATCAACACCCTGGAATGGAGAATCTACAAATGGGACTAAACCTGGTAAGCTCCTCTCTCCAGGTTCATATACGTAACTTTGATCTGCAGCAGGTGTTTCATCCTTATTTTGTACAAACTGTACATATATTATAACAGATACTGCAACAACAACAGTAACTGCAGCGCTTGAGAAAAACCAGGGTTTTTTGAAAAAAGGTTGGGTTAACTTAGTGTAACTTTTAAACACTTTGCTAAAGTCTCTCCGGTTGGCTATCTCTCCAGGTGTGACTTTAGGTCGGTTTATATTTACTTTATAATTTTTCATTGTATTTTATTGTTTTGATGTTATTGTCTTTTTTAGTTTATCAAGAATGCGGTATAGCTTTACCTTGGCATTGTTTTCGGTAATATCGAGCATCTCCCCTATTTCACTGAATGGCCTTTTTTCAAAGTAGCGCATCTCAACCAGTTGTAATTCCTGTTCAGGTAATTGGGATATTGCTTCAATCAATTTATCATGATATTTCTCCAATTTATCCTCCTTGATCTCATCAATGATGTCGTAAACCTGATAAGATTCAATGTTGATTGTTCTCTGTGCTTTGTTATCCCTGAATAATTGGTTGACTTCACTATACGCGATCCGGTAAAGCCATGAAGCAAAAGGCACACCCCGGAACTCGTACCTGTAAAGGTTCAACATTGCCTTAAGAAACACCTCAGAAGCAGTATCAAAGGCGAGTTCTTTATCGTCAAGCCGCTGGTAGATGAAGCGGAATATCTGCTCGTGGTACTTTTTGTACAGCGCTTCAAACTTTGCAGGGTCTTTCCTGGCTGCCTTTATACATGCCTCCTCGTTAACTATCTGTTCATCTGTTGAATGGTATTTTGATCCTATTGGCATGAGAGTTTATTTTACTTTCATTTGTATAACGTAATAAGTGAAAAAAGATACGGGATTTTTTTACATTTTTTTGAAAGAAGAAGTAATATGCAAAGTTAAAGAGAAAACCTCACAGGTTTCAAAAACCTGTGAGGTTTTTTGAGATGACAGTATTTTCCCGGGAAATAAGTATTTTCACAAACCACATAAACAATATTGGTGTTTTGAAAAATCAATAAAAACAATAAATAACCATGAAATCTTTACTGCCAACTTTAATTGTTATGTTGTTCATCTTTTCATATATTAATATAATTTCGCATTTTCTCTTATTTTACTTATTCAAAAGTTGAGTTCACTCTAAAAGTATAAAAATAAAAAAGGAATTAATATGCTCAGCAGTCAACAAAATATATTAAAGAATAAAAATATTTATCTCATATTCTCAGTCACGCTATTTGCGGTGATGGGTGTGGCAAGTATTACCCCTGCTTTCCCCTCTATTATTAAGTGTTTTTCTCTTAGCGGGAAAGAGGTCACCTTGCTTATCACTGTTTTCACACTTCCGGGTATGTTTCTTGCCCCATTTACAGGTATATTGGCTGACAAATATGGCCGCAAAACAATTCTTATCCCTTCTCTTTTACTTTTCGGTTTAGCAGGTGTTGCATGTTCGTTCCAGGATGATTTTCAGGGATTACTTTTATTCCGTTTCTTTCAGGGTTTGGGCGCTACTTCTCTGGGTTCTATAAATATTACACTTATAGGCGACCTGTATTCTGGTAACCAGCGTACTCAGGCAATGGGATATAATTCCAGTGTGTTAAGTATCGGCATAGCTGTTTACCCTGTTGTTGGCGGGGCGCTTGCTACCATAAACTGGCAATACATCTTTTATTTGCCGGCTCTTGCATTACCACTTGTATTTATCATCCTGTTTGCATTGGATAATCCTGCAGTCAATAACAAAGTGCCTATTAAAGAATACCTGGAAAAATTATGGAAGACCATATACCGGAAAGATGTATGGGGATTATTCTTTATTAATATATTGACGTTCATTGTATTGTATGGAGCTTACCTCTCTTTTTTCCCTATTATGATGGAAAGGCGTTTCTCTGCTAATCCTTTTACCATTGGGATCGTGATGTCTTCAATGTCGTTAATAACGGCTGTAACTTCATCACAACTTGGCAGGATCAGGAAGAAAGTTGCAGCCAAATCACTATTGTATTTTTGTGCTGTTTTTTATGCCGCTTCTCTTTTTCTGTTGGCATTTGCTTATATATGGCTGGTTTTGATCATATCTGTTATGTTTTTCGGACTCGTACATGGATTATTAATTCCGAATATCCAGACCATGCTTGTTGGATTGGCTCCCACGAGTGAAAGAGCGGCTTTTATGTCCTTAAACAGTACTGTGTTGAGGGCAGGTCAAACAATTGGGCCTGTCTTAATAGGGTTTTTCTATTTTGATCAGGAGCTTCAATATGTGTTTATAGCAGGTGCCGTGGTTGCTCTTAGCATGATATTTTTCGTAAGGTTCATGGTTAAAACAGAAAATGATACTAAATAATAACTGTGTACTCTGCGGTAAAATAAATAATGTCCGGTACTTTAAAAATCAACAAAAAAATAAACAACCATGAAATATTTATTATCTTTATTATTTTTTCTGTTTTAACAATTCCTTTCAATCCCAATTTCGCACCTCCCCGTTCTATAATTATCTGCTACTATCGCTTACTGGTCATTGTAATAATCATTGTTAATTGTCAACTGCCTACTGCCAACTTCCCTTATTCCAGGTCAATCCACTTTACCTCCACAGGATCATTAAATCCATACTCAATAATCTTTTCAATAGTAGCAGGCGGGACATCCCTGCCCCCTACTCCGGCATATACATCATATATTTTAAATGACTTCATGTAAAGCGCCCGTTTCATCTCCATCATTAATGCGCCTTCATTATCGCCCATAAAATTCCTTTCAATATTTACAATGATGCAATCATCAGAAACATCCTGCAATACATTTAAAACAGATTTTTTCGGAAAGGGTTTAAACAACCTGATCTTAAGCAATCCAACATCGGGATGAGACTTGATAACACCTCTTACTGTTGTTGTAATAGTAGAAAGTGTGACCAGTATCATTTTTGTACCAGGATGAATATTCACGGCTTCAACAGCAGCACATCTTCTGCCGAAGTGTTTTTCAAAATCACTGCCGGTTGAATTTATCAGGCCTTCCGCTTTTTTAATATCCTGCCAGTACTTATAGTTAAATTTATCATATTGGTCGGGAGGTACAAGCCCGCCATACGCTTTGGGTTTATTTGTATCAATCTCACTACCTTTGAATTTGCGCGGTGGTAGAAATTCATCTACCAGGTCAATATCCGGCATCCATACATTCTCGCTGGTGTGGCTTTGATAAAAAGCGTCAAGGACAACAAGGACAGGTATATCAAGTTGTTCCGCTACTTTATATGCCTGGATAATACTGTCAAGAACCTCCTGGGAACTTTCACCGTAAAGCTGTATCCAGCCGGTATCTCTCTGGGCAAGCGAATCTGATTGGTCTGACCAGATGTTCCAGGGAATAGAAGGTCTGCCGACATTACACACAACCACCGGCTGCCTGAAATGTGCAATTGCGTGCAATGCTTCATGAGCATAGAACAATCCCTGCCCGCTGGTAGCGGTAAATACCCTTTCACCAACCATAGACGCTCCCAAAGCTGCTGCAAAAACCGAATGCTCACTATCCATGTTAATAAAAGTTGTATCGAAGTCTTCCCTGGCAGCTAAAACAGAAAGCTCTTCCACTATTGTTGTTTGAGGAGTGATGGGATAAGCGGGGATAAATCCGGCTCTGCATATCTTTGCTCCTTCTGCAGCAGCAAAATTCCCCTTTAATATCTTTTGGGTATGCCTTGGATACTTTGGTTGTATGTCCGTTGCCTTTACTTTTGAATCAGGGACTTCTTTGATCGTGGCGTTTTTTGTTGTTGACATGTTGAATTTTAGTTAAAATAATTCTGAGTTTATACACTCTTTGTTAGCTAATCACTCATTTGTTTGCTTTGATGATTTTTTGGTTTTGTTATGTATTGCTAAGTGACCAGCTCCTCCTCTCCCATAGTAAGCTTAATTGCCGAGCACGGGCATTCTATGAAGCAAATGCCGCAGCCCTTGCAATAGTCATAATCAATTCTCAGGCGGTTTTCTTCGTCAACGTTGATTGAGGCATCAGGGCAGTAGTTAAAGCAGTTTCCGCAGTTATAACATTCACCGCAGTGCAGGCACCTTTGCGCTTCGTCAATGGTTTCTTTACCGGTTAATCCCTGGATGACTTCGTTAAAATCACCGTACAAGCCGGTAATTTCGGTTTTCGGATTGTTATGGCGCGGAGTACGAATATAATAAACGTAATTTATGTCTTTAGCTGAAACAATAACTTTATCCTTTGCCTTGGGGGTATACATTTCACCTTCCAGGTATGCAACAACCTCCCTTGCTGCCTCGTTCCCGCTGCCGATCGCCTCGGTAACGGTACCTCCCCAAGCCATATCACCGCTGCAAAATACCGGTGTTCCGGATTGATATTCAATTTTTCCCTGGCGTGTTTCAATTTCTTTGCCTTCAAATACAAAATCATCATACCACTGCCCTACCGATTTAATCATTTTATCAACTTCAATGGCTGTTTCCGAACCTTTTACAGGAACAGGCCTTCTCCTGCCAGACTCATCCGGCTCACCCAGTTCCATCTTTATCATAGTTACTTCCAGTTGCCCGTTCCCCTGCCTTTCAAGCCCTACCGGTGCGGTTAAAAATTCAATCTCTATTCCCTCTGCCCGGGCTTCTTCTATTTCATGCGGAATAGCAGGCATCTCATTTTCTGTTCTCCTGTAATATATTTTAGAGACGCCTCCCAATCTAAGGATTGTCCGTGCAACATCAATAGCAGTATTTCCCCCGCCTATTATCGCCACCTTATCACCCTTTTTAATGCCATGCTTATTACCGTTGATCTTAAAATCATGCAGGAATTCCAATCCCTCCAATGCCATATCCTCATTCGGTATCCTCATCCTGCTTCCAATATGCGAACCGGCAGCAACAATGATAGCCGAATAGTCCTTTTCTATTTCCCTGATGTTAACTTTCTTGTTCAAAATGATCTCAACCCCTTGCCTTTCTATCATCCTGATCTCTTTATCAAGAACATACTCAGGCAGCCGGAATTCGGGGATCCCCACTCTCATCATACCACCGGCTTTAGGGAGAGCTTCAAACACTGTTGTTTTGAATCCCAATTCAGTCAACCTCAGGGCAGCGGTCAGTCCTGCCGGCCCTGAACCAATTACAGCGATCTTTTCATTATGCTTTACCTTAAATGGCTTTACATTTTCACTAATACCATGATCGCCAAGGAAACGCTCTATAGCACCGATATTCAAATTTTCGTCAAATTCAATCCTGTTGCAATTCTGCTGGCAGAAGTGGGGGCAAACTCTCCCGCAAGTGGATGGAAAAGGGTTATACTGGTATATGGTATTGAATGCCTCATCAAATTGTTTTTCAGATGCCTGTTTTATGAACAAACGAACATCTGTCCCGGCAGGGCAATTGCCGGTGCATGGAGCTTGTTTGGTAACATATTCAGGAGACAGAACCCGCCAGTTCCCGGTCTTGTTAACTGACATGGGCTTGTCCCAAAATGGAACCTTAGGAATTTTCGCCAACAATTCCAGTTTTTCTTCAACCGGATATCCATCACCTCTTCCATCGGTTGCTGCCACTTCGAGTAATGAAGCAGATATGGCTTCAGTCAAATTATTTGACCCGGGTTTGTTCTCCAATTCAACAACACTATTAAATGCAATTTGGGCTGCTTCTGCATTTTCTTTTGGCTTAGCCGGCACATTTTCGCTGATAACCTGCTTTGCAATCTCAATATCCGCATCCAGTATCCTGATAATAGCTCCCATCATAGCAGCATTTACAATAGGCAGTGATTTGCTGCCAAGTCCCTTATCCAGCGATATCCTTGTAGCAGGAACAGTGTAAACAAATTCGGCATTATCTTTAAATTCCGCAGGTTCCCTTTCGGTATTCAGCAATATAGTACCGCTTTTTCTCAATCCATCAAATACTGGTACCTGTCCGATGAGGTTCTCATCGAAAACAACGACAAGGTGAGGTTGATAGATATTGCTCCTGTTAAAAATGTCGCCTTTGGCAATCCTGAAAAAAGCCATGATTGGAGCACCTGTTCGTTCAACACCGAAAAATGGAAACGCCTGTACCTGGTAATCTCCCAGCCGGCTGTATATCTTTGCAAGTATCTCAAAGGCAGTTACCATCCCCTGCCCGCCTCTTGCATGTCCTCTGATTTCCAACATTATGTTTATGAATATTTATTATAAATAATCAGTATAATTGAAGTTAATATGGAAACTGTTAAAAACGGTTAACATCAGTTAATATTGGTTAATATCGGTTACTTTTTCATTTACTTAGTAATGAAAAAAAAGGAAAATATTACATAAAAGTATGTTTTTGTTATAAAGCAGGACATAAAGCAACCGTTGTTAACTGTTATTAACTATTATTAACTGTTATTAACCAATAATAAAATTATTTAATAGAATATCCAAAGTAATTAGTTACCAATTTTTTTTTGAAATTAAACGGGTAAATATAAATATTATAGTCTTAATATAATTGAAAAATTAGACGAAATAAAATCCCTGCTCTTGATTTTTATCAGGGTTAGCATTTGCCAGTCCTTAACAGGATGACCTGTAAACCTGTCCGAAACAAATGCTACATCTATGTCTGAATATCTGCGAATATTGCCATTTACCACAGAACCAAACAAAATAACCTTGTTGAATGTAATATCATTTTCCTGGCAACACTTTACAAAAGCTATTATCTTTTTTAACGCAGTTTTTCTGTTAAGCATGCATCTATGCAAAAATAATTAATAAATAGCCCTTCCGTGAACTACATTATAAATAACCAGTTTATCACCGGACACTTCATAAATAAAGATGTAATTTTTATATGGCGCACATCTAAGATTCCTCTTTCTGAATTTTTCATGTCTGCTTATAGGATATTTTTCAGGAAAAACTACAAGGGAGTTCCCAAAATTATAAAGCTCATTATAGAATTGAATAGCTGTGTCCGGATAACCCTTTTGGGCAATATAAAGCATAATCTCAAAAATATGCCTGTCAGCACGCGGTTTATATATTACTTTAAGTTTTTTTGTTGCCACTCTTTAAACTTTTTCAGGTTCTTTGTACGAGAAACTTCAGATGGAATTCCTTTACCTTTTTCACATTCAGTAAGCATTTGCTCAATTTCTTCATCGGTAGCAGGACGGGAAGGATTGATCCAGTTGTATTCTTCTGCAGGTTCTTGTACAGTTTCTATCTTATCCCCTTTCTTCTCTATAACCACCGTTCTTACCAATTTGTGGTTCTTTAAAAACGAAGCTAAAAATTTGGCACTGGCAGCATTGTCTGTTTCAATAGTTAATCTGGTCATGATCGTTATATTTTTATTTATGATGCAAATTTAATAAAATAATTATTCAATGGAAAATTGACAGTTTGAATTCTCAATATAAAACAAAATCAATCATTCAATCACACACATCCCGGTTTTTCGCACCTAACTTACCTATACATTTTTTTGTATTCGCTTCAATTTAACTTCTAAAATCCCCTTTTTTCATATCTTCGCAGTTTAAGTGAAAAAGCACCTCCTGACTTTTAGCGTAAGTTTTAATAAAGCAGACTAATTGACTAACTCCGCCATTTATGGCGGAGATAAACAGGGTAATCCAATTCTTTGGGCTTCAGCCTGAGTTCAGCCGAACGGCTTTAGCCCTTCAACTGTTCAACTTTTTAAAGAAAAATAGAAAATGGATTATTATTAACAGGGAAAGTGTAGTAAATTGAATAGAAAACGGCAGGTAATATATAAGGGCTAAAGCCCAATTATAGAAGGTTGTTATAACCCCCGTCCGCCAGCTGGCGGACGGGGTTAGTCATAATAAAAATGCTCTCTTTATTAGGGATCAACTATAAATCTCTAACCTCGAACACACGTTAAATTACAAACCATGATCCAACCCAAAAAGTTCGGAACATTTGCAGGGGTGTTCACACCTTCGATCCTGACTATCCTGGGCGTGATAATGTACATGCGCATGGGATGGGTTGTCGGAGAGTCTGGTCTTACCGGGGCTCTCATAATTATTATGATCGCCCATGTTATTTCTGTTTCAACAGGCCTCAGCATATCATCAATAGCAACCGACAAAAAGATCAAAACCGGGGGTATTTACTATATGCTTTCGCGCAGCCTGGGTTTACCCATGGGTGGGGCTATTGGCATTACGATATTTGTTGGAACGGCACTTAGCATTTCATTATATGTTGTCGGTTTTTGCGAGAACTTTATCGGGATTGACCCCATCAGGGAATTTCTCGGGCTGAGCGCTTCCATTAATGATTTCCGCATAGTCGGTACGGTTGTAATTATCTTACTTGTCATTCTCGCTTTTATAAGCACTTCCCTCGCTATCAAGACACAGTTCATTATTCTTGCTGCCATTGCTCTATCGCTGATATCAATATTTATCGGATTTTTCTTAAATACCGAATTTGTTCCGGTTAATGTTGCCATACAGCCGGTAAAAGACGCACTGCCCCTTGAAGTTGTGTTTGCGATCTTTTTCCCGGCAGTAACAGGTTTTACGGCAGGCGTAGCCATGTCGGGCGATCTGAAGGACCCCAAAAAAGCTATTCCCACCGGTACCATGGCTGCCATTGGCATCGGTTTATTAATTTATACGGGATTGGCTATCGGGTTTGCATATTTCGTCAACCGTGACCTTTTAATTAATGATAATAACTTCCTGATGAAGATTGCCTGGTCCTCGCCTTTGTTAATAGCAGGGATATGGGGCGCTACTTTGTCATCAGCGCTCGGTGGCATTTTAGGCGGGCCGAGAATATTGCAGGCAATTTCCAAAGATAAGATCACTCCAAAACTACTCGCCAAAGGGTACGGACAAAATAATGAGCCCCGCAACGCTTTGATCTTTACATTCCTCATTGCCGAGGCAGGTATCTTAATTGGCGATCTGAATATTATTGCAAGGGTAGTTTCTATGTTTTACCTGGCTGCTTATGGATTTATTAACCTTGCTTATGCCCTGGAAAAGTGGGCTAGCTCTGATTTCAGGCCGAGCTTTAATATCTCAAAATTTATCGGGATAATAGGTTTTTTCGCCTGCTTCGCTGTAATGTTCAAGCTTGATACACTTGCAATGATCGCTGCTTTTATGATCATCTGCGGTATTTACCTGTATTTAAGAAAAAAAGAGCTACAACTCGATTTTGGGGATGTATGGCAAAGTGTGTGGTCGTCCATCATTCGAACCACCTTGCATGAAATGGATCGAAAAGAGATGGAAGAACGTAACTGGCGCCCCAATATTATTCTTTTCAGCGGAGGGACCAATGTAAGGCCGTATTTGATTGAATTCGGCAAATACCTGGTCGGCAAGCTCGGCTTTTTATCAAATTTTGACCTTATCGAAAACAAATCTGCAAATGTTCTTTTCCCAAAACATAAACAATCCATATCAAGAGAAACAGAAAGCTTCAAAGGGGTATTTACCAGGAAGCTGTCCTGCAGGGATATATATGAAGGTATTGAAATGATCGCCCGTACTTACGGATTTGCAGGAATAGAGCCGAATACGGCTTTCCTCGGATGGTTGCGGCAAAGTAAAGAGCCGGAAAGATTTATTAAAATGATAAAGACCATAACCGACCTTGACCTGAACCTAATGATTATGAATTATAATAATGAAAAAGGATTCGGAAAAAAGAAACTGGTTGATATCTGGTGGAATGGGGCAAGTAACAATTGTAACCTGGCTCTGTCTCTTATGAAATTTATCTGGTTATCCGATGATTGGAGAGAAGCTAAAGTACGCCTTTTGATAGTTAACCCGGTTAATGATGAAAGTGATAAAATCCATAAGGATACGAACAGGATCCTTGAAAATTTACGCGTTGATGCAGAGGTCAGGGTAATAAACAATCAAATTGAACAAAAACCTTTGTACGAGATAATACGGGTTGAATCAATTAATACCGATCTCACATTCCTGGGAATACCCGAAATTCAACAAGGCAGGGAAAAAGAGTCTGTTGATAATGCCAATAAGTTAATTCAAAACATCGGGACGGTTATCCTGATAAAAGCATCCTCATACTTCAAGGAATTACAAATTGGCGTTAAACAAAAATTGATCGCGAAAAAAGAGCAACTCCCTGATGGTATTGATCTGATAATAAAAGCAAAAATGACCATACCTGAAATATCCCTTCCGGAAAAAGAGATCACAGCCAACCAGGTTAAATCATTATCAGGCAACATCACTATGCTTGTGGAAAATTATTATCAAAATCATATTTCAGGGATCATTCAGCTAAATAATGATCTGACACATTCCATACGCCAGTTAGCGGACAAAAGCTTTGCAAACATCGAAAAGATCGCGTTCAGGGAAGATACCGTAAATCAATGGAAATTAATATCAGATATACAAACCAATTTCCTGGTTCGCTCAAGAAAAATAATAGAAGAATTCCATGGTGAAATATTGGAAATCCAGAAAGATAAATTATTACAAGCCATCACGAACTTTTTGAATGACCTGGATGACAAAATCAAGAGTACACCAAAACAGGTTATTGTTCATTACGATTTAAACGATTTAAAACCGGAGAAGAATGACAATATCTCAATAAGAAGGTCGAAATTTTATAAACGGCTTAAGATAAAAATAACTCCGGGAAAAAGCTCCGTTAAATATATAATCCATTATAAGCGGCTTATTTCTTCATATTTACCCGTAGAAGTACCGCGGTCTTTGAATGAAATTCTTGATGACTGGGGATTATTTAATCTGCAATATATCATTGAGTTACAAAGATCACTAAATTCAGTAAGGAACAGTTTCCTGTTGATTGGCAACCAATCGTTTAAAGGTGATCTTTCATCACAGATGGTGGCAGAAGAAAAGCAAAAAGCCGGGCATTTGATTGATCAACTCGGGCAACTAAACCGTGAATCATTGCAATCATTACATTCCCTGTTTTTACAAAAAACAACAGGTATTGTACAAAAGATCAGCGATGATCTTAAACATCCGGATGTCAACAGTTTAATAAAAAAAGACAGGAAAGCCGCCCGTGTATTGGAACAACTAAAAAAGAAGCTCACAGGCATACCTCCTTTATGGTTAATAAATCAACACCTGTTATACAATGCAGCTTTAGCGGAATTACGGCTTTTATCATTCAGGAACCTGCTGCGAACAATATTCAGTAACATCACCATTGAAACAGAACGAATGGTTGAAACCACCGTTCTCAAGAATCTTTCCGGTTTGGATGGATACATCAGTAAATATTTAGAAGAATTAAGAAAAGGTCACCCGGCAAAATTCAATCCTCAAAAAGCAGGTATCCGGTTTGACCAGGATGATTTCCAACCTTTTTTCGGGGGAATTATTGACGCCACTTTTAAAAAGATCAAATCAGCCATCAGTAAATTCCCCGAAACAGTGGATATAATGGACGAAGGATCATTCGATAATTTTGAGTTTATTCAGTACGATGAACCCGGGATTGAAATGATCAATATTTTCATCTCACGTCTTTTGGATTATTTAATACAGGATGAATTGATTGAACCTCTGCAAAAAATATTTGGCGAACTACCTGGGGAATTACAAAAATCAAACATTACAGGGCGTAATGTTGTTAATATGATCTCTTACAGCATTGATCAGACGAATGCAGATGTTGTTGCTAATGCCGGTTTCGTATCATTTATTAAAGAAGAACAGCTAAAAATTATCAACCAGTTTAACAAAACAGTGGACATAAAGACCCAAACCGTACTTCAGATAAATGAACGCCTCAACTCTGTTTCTGAGAGGCTTTCGCTTTATACTTTTACGAAAATTACCCGGAATTTAACGCAGTATATTAAAAAACAGGAGACAAAAAAAGCATTTTCATTCATGCGGAATAATCTTCTAAAGATCAGATCATTTGCAATTGACCAAATAGACCAATTATGGTACCGGCAGAGCAAAGCTCTTTTATTGGCAAAGAGCTTAACTCCTGCTGAATCCCGCAGGCAAACTGGAGTAAATGACCTGCTGAATCTTTTGGATGATGTTTCCATTAATGAAGATGTAATAAATAAACTGCCGTTCTACTATCAGCAGTTGTTCCTGAGCAAACATCATTATCATAATGAATTCTGGGTAGGAAGGGAAAAAGGGCTGGCAGGGATAAAAAAATCCATTGACAGGTATAAAACCGGGTTTACCGGGGGTATTATAATCGTTGGAGAACAAAATTCAGGCAGGACCTTTTTCTCGCAATATATAAGCTCCAGATATTTTGATAACCCTGATATATATACGGTAAATCCTGTTTACCAGGGTTCGGTTGATCCGGAAGTTTTTAAGGAAACCCTACAAAAATCCCTTAACCTGTATGGTTCTTATGAGGAGATATTCAACGGTATTCCTAAAAACAGCATTGTGATAATTGATGACCTGGAGCTGTGGTGGGAGAAAAGCCCGGGCGGCTTTAAAGTAATTGATATTATTACCGGACTGATAGAACAATTCAATAATAAATGCCTGTTTATTATTAATTCAAACATACATAGCTTTAACTTCATGACCAGGATAAGAAAATTTGAAAATTTTATCCTGAACATTGTTGAATGTGAGTCATTCAATGCCGAACAATTAAAGGACATCATTCTTTTCCGCCATCAGTCGGGCGGCATTAAATTCATGTTGAATGATAAGATACAGGACAGGTTCCGTTCGCTGGATCATGCAAGATTATTTTCCAGGTATTTTAATTATTCCAAAGGAAATGTAGGTGTAGCGCTGCAGGCGTGGATGGCAAATATAACCGGCTTTGATAATAATATTATTTCTATGAAGCCACCGAAAACACCTGACCTGTCTGTGCTGGATTATTTGGAAACCGGGTGGCTTGTAATAATTCTTGAATTTATCCTTCACAAGCGATTATCCTTTGAGCGCCTCAAAAGGATCACCTTACAGGATGCTGAATCCTTGCAAAACACCATCAATAACCTGAAACGGCTCGGGATAATAGCAGAATCCTCCCGGCAGGCAGATGTTTTGGAATTGAACCGGTTTCTTTATGCACATTTGAAGAACAAATTGGTGGAGATGGAGATGTTGTAAATATAGAACATAACTTTGTAATTTGTTTATTTCTTTTGGGCGTGCCCCCGCACATAATTTTTTATTTTCATATAAATTTTTTGTTTTTACCGGCTGAGGACTTCCGGCTGTCGATTATTATTAACACACCAAAATTATGTGCGGGGTCGGGCTGTCCGCTATATCTTTTGGCTGGCTGGCAAGTTTTGCAAAGATTTTTCGTGGCTCCCCTGTCGCCCCTTAAAATCAACAAAAATAAGCCATCCAGCCAAAAGGATGCCGCTCCCATCCCTCACGCAGGTAATTTTCACCCTTTACATTTTAGTGAAATTTTATATCTTTGTTATACTTAAATCTAAACATTATGAAGAACAAACTTGATAAAACGGTACGATTAGGTCATCTATTTCATCGGGATAAGCATCAGATCCGAATGGATTTTCCCAATGAACCTGAATTGAGAAAGGCAGTAGATAATATTGAAGGGAGAAAGTGGAGTGCGACAAAAACGTGTTGGTATGTAGAAAACACTCCTGCGAATTTTAAAAAGGTTTTAGAGGTGTTTGAAGGCAAGGCGCAGATTGTTGGGAGAAATTTATTTGACATGAAGGAAAAACAGGGCTTAGAGAAAAAAGTCAGACAAGAAAAAAATGATATTGACGATTTGGAGATGGACCAGGTTCTTTTAAATGATAAAATCATAGAGGGGAAAGAAGAAGAAGAAAAATTTGAAAAAGAAACAAAAAAATTAATAAATAAGCCGGTTTTAGCATGCCTGGTTGAGGAGAAATTTGACAGGGAAATGAAGCTTAGGGGAAAAAGCCCGAAAACGATAGAGACTTATAAAAGTTTGGTCAATCATTTTTTGCATTATCATAAAAATGAAGATATCCGGAATATAGAAGCGGAGGAGATAAAAAAGTACATTATGTACAAGATAGATGTTTTAAAATTTTCCAAATCATATCAGAATCAGTTGATCAATGCTTTGAAGAGATATTTTGAATATGTTTATGAACGTATGTTTGAAGATTTTGAATT
>JBDRNO010000066.1:0-6533 GCA_043811005.1 Bacteroidota bacterium
TCCATTTAACACTTTAAAGCAGTTATCAAACAGTGCCTGTGCCTTGTCGTCAGCAAGACGTACCAGTTCTACAGACTGGAATGGGTCGGTGCTTACAGCTCTTGACCATACCACTCCAACAGTAATATCATTGTCCGCTCCCGGTTCAAGGGTAAATGGACCTGCGGAGTGTACAAATCTCCTGTCATCAGCTGTATTCCCTGATGTTTGTTCGGTCCATAATTCTGTCTGCGGAATACCATCTGTTCCCCAACCGCATGGATCCGTATCGCCCGGAAACATAAAATCCGATTCTATACATGAAAAAGGAGGATCACAACCTGTAGTATGACCATTCCCTCCATATACCATTTTCGTACCATCTAACCATATTCCTTTTAAGTAATTATAATATTGTGTTCCTTGTCCCTCTTTTGGATCACAAAGAGGCCCGCTATTACAGTTATTGTAATATATAAATCTTCTCATACCCCATCTTTCATTATCAATGCTATTATTGTCAAGACAATTACCAATACTATCAAAAATCTCACAATCACCAAAATTAAGTCCATTGATACTCTGATCGCAACCCCCATCAGGATTATCCAAGCCATCAGGGTCCATATAAGGCCCTTCAAAAAAATCAATCCCGATAGCAGGGGGATTTTCACCATACCCGGGAGAACCCTCCCCTGGTTCGTCAAAAGCATCTCCATTATAAGCGTATCCCAGCCCTCTTTGAACATCACAGCCAACAAAATCATCAAAGGCATAACCAATATCAGGGTCAAAATTAGTCCCGAAATAAGTATCTATTAATGTAAAAGTGGAACGGTTAATGATAATGTAATTGGTAAAGGTCATATTATTTATTTCATCTTTTGTAGCAAAGGCAAATGCCTGTGCATGTATCTCCATCCCGATAGCTTGAGATTCGGTTTCCTTGTGAAGATTCCCCTTATCATTAAATATCCACCACAGAGTCATATCTCCATAAAGCTTTGGTTTCCTGTCCCTGCTCCTGTTACATTTGGTATCGGATGACAGGTCATAGTATGGATAATCACCATTTTCGGGATCATAATAGGAATTGTTATTTTCATCATAGAATGGCGCAAGGTAATATGCCTGCCCCTTTGCCGGATCACCATGTGCAGGCCATTCCAGGATGGATTTGGGAATGTTATAGCCATCGAATGCACTATTGTCATTACACCAGGCAACGTGTTTTTCGACCTCGGCACGTGTGATCACAAAGTGTTTATCCCATTCGGCACAAGTTTCAGGAGAAATTTCAGCAGTAAGTGTGTCAAGAGGCCCTGTCCAATAATCTACGCCAGGTGTACGGTACCTTTGAGCAGCTATTCTCAACTGCCCGTTCACGTCAGTGCCCCCCAGCCACAAATCACCTAAGAACATTGAATGTACGCCAGAACCTTTTGGTACCTCATATTCAGCAAAATCCTTAAGATCCCACCACATATCGCCTCCTGTGTGAATAAGAGCTTTGACATTATTATATTCTAAATAAGTTGACCCGGTTGGTTCTGAACATCCTGCAAGTAAACTTTTTGTTTCTGTCTGAGATGAGGGGGTGTTGTCTGATCTTTTGCCTTTGGTATCCCCTACCCATCTATCGGCAGATGTATTAATTGAAAAGAATACTAATAATGCTAATAATATAAATGTTGTTAGTTTTGTTTTCATAATAATTATATTGGAATTTTAATATTTAAATAAAGTTTATTTGTTACTATTTAGGTCATCATATATTATCATAGATTATTTCACCGAAGTACGAATTTGTTACGAACATACGAAGTACGAAAAAATTAATAAGTGATAAACTATAAATTTACGCATTGATTAATATTTACAATGGGTTTGAACTTTACGCCCTCTTTCGTGAAATTGATTAATATTGCAAGTAGAGGTTTCATATATTTAATATTACTAATATTCGTAGTTCGTAAATTCGTATTTTGTTCGTACTTCGGTGGGATAATTATTTCTCCACCTAAATAGTTGCATTTATTTAAAATTCGTAATTAATACTTAATTATATATTTTCATAATATTAAAACCCCAGTATTAAGCCCAGCCGGATCCTCCGGGGTAAACTGTAATGATTGGGATTATCTACTTTTATTGAATACAGGTCCCTAAATGATTCCTCGCTGTTTAATGAAGAAATTAGCGGCTGAAACTCCGGAGCATCCAAATAGCCGTCATCATCAGGGTTACCTGTGTATTGATATACTGAAAGGATATTAATATTATTTAAAACATTCAATATCAAAAAATACACATTCAGGGAAGCTATTTTAGTGCCCTTTTCTCCCCTGTCCCATTTCAGCACAAAGTCTTTATCAATCCTGGCATCCATTCTAACTTGCCATGGCAGGCTTGAACCGTTTAACATTCCTGATAATGTTGGTGAAGTGCCGCCACCAATTGCACCTTTCTGGGTAGCTCTACGTTGCTTGCTATATGGGGTGCCGGAGCCGGTAGTAAATGTAATATTAGTCCCGGTTTTGGCAAATACCTGCTTATCGAACCAAACGGGACCATTATAATCCTTCCCTTTGTCGAAACGGTAGTCAAAGGTAACGAGAATAGTATGCCTCTGGTCAAAATCAAGTGGATTTATCACTCTTAGGTTTGGCTGACCGGATGCAATCATGCTAAGCGCCTGGTCCGAACTCGAAGCGGTGCCTTCGGCAAATTGCAATGTATAGCTCGTCCTCATCCGCACATTTCCTGTCCTTCTCAGGTCATAGGCTACGGTCAAGCCCTTAACCGTCCCAAAGTCTATATTACCATAAGTTCTGTAAGTAGTGGGGAACGCATTAACAACGCCTGTAATCTGTATGTCATCTCTCATTTCGCGGTAGAAGGCAGATATCTTAAGTGAAGAGTAATTATTGATCTTTTGCTGGAATCCAAACTCGTAATCAACGGTCTTTGACGGTTTGAGGTTCGGATTGTTCAAGGTAACGTTCCTGTTCTGAATAAAAAAATAGTCAGTCGGGTCCAATCTTTCTATCGGATTGCCGTCAATACTTGTTGAGGGTCTTCTGGACAAAACGTCATAATGAGCAAAAAACAATGCTTCTTCGGAGATTGGGAACGAAAAAGCTATACGGGGCATGTATGTAACCTGTGGTTTGTAATCAGTAAAAGCATTTGAGCTTATCTCGGTAGCATTGGTTTTATCAGGGTCAAGCAGATAAGGCTGAATGCCTGTACCCGTTAACAATGGGTCTGCATTTGGGACCTCAGCTCCTGCATCATTATACCAGGTATCTCCATCCCTGTATCCTAATATTTTCTCAGGATTTGTAATATTGTCAACATAAACAACATAGTCATCTTCAATATTTTCAGGGATGCTGGTTTGTAGTTTAGCCCTGTCTCCTCCTCCTCTCACTTCTCCTGCAGATATAGCAGGGAATAAGAGGTAAGGGTCTTTTAACACCTGCTGGTTGGCATCAAACCTGTCAACACGAAGACCAATGTTGAATATAAGGTCTTTAAAAGCGAACTTATCCTGAATATATCCCGCTACATAAATGGGTTCATAGGCTCCTACCGAACGTTCATAAACTGCAGGTCCATTATACCCTTCAATCGTCCTTGTTTTGGTAAAGAAATCGTCAAGGGTTGGTTTGCCCTTTAATTTTTCGCCTGTATGATCATACCCGTAATAACCCACAAAACTGCTCCCATTGTTCAACAATTCATCAGGGCTGAACATGTCCAAAGAAAATGTTTCGGGAGGTAATGCATTAAGATCTATCCAATCTCCGCCATAAGTATCCATGTTTAATTCTTTCCTGAGGTTATAATCAAACAACGACTGTGAAGCTCCGTCATACAACCTGTCATAATATATAGTATCACCAAATATAGCATTGCCAGGTACAATATCATCTTTTGTGAAGATCAACCTTCCCTGTGAATCATAATAAACCAGGTATGGATTGGCAAGGTCTAATTGCTGGATATGGTAGTTTGTCAACTGTCGCATTTGTCTCCATAAAGCTATCGGGCCAACACCAAAATATTTGTCATTTCTCTGTTCATATTCAAATCCAACTGAAAAGGCATGGTTCTTAATATCAGCCGAGCCGGAAGCGATGATCCTGAACTGGGAATTGTTCCTGAAAGAATATCCGGTTTGTACTCTTCCAGCACTCCGCCATGTACCATATACATCTCCAGTGAGTTCCCCGGGAAGAAACCCATTTATCAACCCGCCTCCTTCTATTACCTGTTCCATATTTTCATAGTGATCTTCGGTTTCATCGTATAGTTCGTAATAACGTTCGGTATAGTTTGCTGCGACCGGATTTAACTCTGAGCGATTAAAATCATATAATGTATCTTGCCATGCATTGTGAAGATAGCCGGCAAGCCCTGTAACGGAATCTATACCATAACCATAAGAATTAATCGAATGAGTAGTGAATTTCCCAATATATCCGTAATCAAAGAAATTGTCCTTGTGTTTGGCATCCTGTACTGTTTGATGAAACTTGGTATAATCAACATGCAGTGTATAATAAGCATTTTTAATGGTTGTAGATTTATCTTCCTCTCTTTCGCCAGAGTCAAACTTTTGTGTGAATTTACCATACACCCTCCACGTGTTGTTAATTACCTGCCCGTTGTTTTCATAATTAAATAATGAATTTTCATAGCTATAATCCCTATAAGTATTGAAATCCATATTCCCTCCAAAAGAGAGGTTAATGTTAGGTCCTGTTCTAACGTCCACTTTTGCTGAAAGGACAAGTCCTTTTGAGGTAACATTTTGTCTTATTTTAATTTCCTCCAGGTCGTCTTTTGTAATGAATTCAGCATTTTGATAAGATCCGGAGCCGGTTCCGGAAGGGCTAAGGGGGGTTTCTTTTAAATAGTCCAGTACATCGTCCTTAACTTTATACATTTGAATGGAAGAAGGACTCCCATCTTTTACAGAAGAAAAATCACCTGCAAGGAAGAAACCCAGTAACGGTTTTTTAGTTGAATCGGTTTTATCAAACATCATCAACAATGGACCGGAAACATTAAAGCCCAGAAGGTTATACGCGTAAGGATCAAGCCCGATATTAGTATTTTTTATATAGAACCCCGAAGACAGAAAATCAACTCCGCCATAATATTTAGCAGATGGCCCTCTTGTAGTAATGCTAATAATTCCACCTGTTGCATCTCCATATTTAGCGGGAAGCCCTCCGGTTACTACGGTTACCTGATCAATAGCTGACTGGGGTATACCTGAAGAACCCCTCACTTTTACTCCGTCAATATAGACATTACTAGATTCCCCACGGGCACCCCTGATATTAAGATCAGAACTTCTTTCTTTCTGGAAAACGCCTCCAACTGTTGCGGCAATGCCGGTTGCAGACCTTGCTGCCATTTTGCCAATATCTTCACGGGTTACTGACTCACCAGACTGGGTTTTGTCTTTGGAGATCAGGGGCACCTTGTAATCAAAAACTTCTACAACTCCTAATTCCTCTACTGTGGATTGCATTTTAAAATCCTGGAAAGTGATCCTGTCAGGAGAAACAATAACACCTGACATCACAATAGACTTGTACCCCACATAAGTGATCTTTACATCGTACTTTCGGGGGGGCAGGGGTTTAATAGTGTAATAGCCATCAAAATCGGTGGTTGCCCCTCCAAACATTTTGCCACCTGATTCAGCGATGATATTGGCAAAGGGGATAGATTCACCCGAAGCTTTATCAGCTACCCTGCCTTTTATCGAACCATCTTGTGCAAAACAACTACCCATGCCTCCAACAAAAAGCAGGAAGGGGGTTATGATGAAATATGAAAACAGAAGAATAATAATTAGCTTTTTCATTTTAATTGTTAATTGTTTAATGACTTTATTTTTCAAGTAATATTAAAGGTCGTAAATATATGAATAAATTTTAATTCCAAACTTATAGATTATTAATTAATTAGTGTGTGAAAATATAGTTTCTGGTTGCTGGTTTCTGGTTGCCGGCTTTTTTGATAATACTATTTGGCAGCAATCACTACCAGTCACCAGTAACCAGAAACTGTCTCCTTTTTTTCTTTATTTAAAGTAATTCTGTTTTTCACCAATTTACGAAGCTATATTATTGTTTTTTGTCGTCTAATTATACGGACTTAATTGAAATCCTGCCATATAGAATTAGAAAACGGCAGGTGTTGGTTTAAATAAGGCGGGTTTTGGTTAGGATTCGGCAAGCGGTTATGAGTTTAGAGAATTTATGAATTTATAGTATAAAGTAAGATGAAAAAATTGATTACCGGCACTTAAATAATAACAAATTAATTTTGGAAATAAAAATATTATTATATTTTTGTTGTTTGAAATTTTACATCTAACCATTAATTTAAATTCGTCTTTAGAACCTCAAAGCAACAAATTCCATATAAACATAATTAATTCATTCATAACCTTTATTAACCCAACAACAAAATGTATTTTCAAAGTAAAACAAAATCAAAAGCATTATTAATTGCAATACTGATTTCTT
>JBDRNO010000067.1:0-2535 GCA_043811005.1 Bacteroidota bacterium
TTCGTAGAGCAGGCAATACTACAAGTATTGCAGGAAAGGTTTGATAAAACATTTTCCGAGCACAGTCATGGATTTCGACCAAAAAAGTCAGCCTGGCAAGCAATACAGAAAGCGCAGGAATACATAATAGCCGGGTATGGAATAGTAACCTGTAACTTTGGAAGAAATTGAACGTATTGAAATTGTTAAAGGTCCCGGAGGAGTATTTTATGGTGGCTCTGCATTTAGCGGAGTTATAAATATCGTTACAAAAAAACCAGGCCAGATACCGGGTACTTCAGTTAATCTTACTCTGGGCAACTGGGATACTTCACAGGGTAATATAATTCACTATGGAGGTAATAATAGATTAGATTACAGTTTTAGTTCTCAATATCGCAGTAGAGAATACCTGTCGCCTCCGAGGGTGCTGCTTCCTGGGGTGAGTATGAATACTGATACATACGACTATTTCTATACAGGCAAAGTAAGTTATAACCTTACTGACGATTCTACATTATCTACAGATATCAGATATGCTTACATTGATGACGGTATTACAAGACATTGCACAGGAATAAAAAACTCCCTTATTACACTAAGATATGACCGGCCCAACTTTTGGGTTCGATTATTTCACAGTAGCCAGTTCAAATATGCGTTAGGTGAAATGATAAGAGTAGATGATGCAAATAACGAAGTTGAAATTATGCGCACATTTGAATTGGGTAAAAATATTGCAACTATCAGTGGATTTGGAAAGAAAGTTGATTTTATCGCTAAAAATAATGCAGGAGATAAACACGAAAGTTTCATTGAGGACTATGCTATAAAAGCAGAAAATGAGTTCCATGCAACAGACAAGTGGATTTTTACTTTAGGTGGGAGGTATGAGAAGTTTTCAGAAATAGGTTTTACCGGGCTTGGCAGAGGAAGCATTATATATAAACCAGCAAAAAAACAGCGTCTCGCCTTAAATATTGGTAGTGGCTACTACCTTCCATCACTTGCTGAACTCTACGGTTGGGGTAAGGTACTTCTACTGCCATATAATACTGATTTAAAGCAGGAAAACATTACATCTTATGAATTAACCTATTATGATAGCACACATAAAAAGTTCAAATCAACCGTATCGCTGTTCTATAATGACTACAAAGGGCTTATTAATGTTGGTTCAGATGGTAAACCGGTAAATATTGCTGATGGCAACAGATATGGTGCTGAATTGAATTTTGACTTTCTTCTAACTCACTGGCTAACCACTTTTGTAAACTATACATACCAGAAATTACAACGAGACGATTATGTTGACAAACAGATAGACCCTCAACATATGTTTAATATCGGTTGTAAGACAGAATTTAATAAATGGTCAACAAATCTTGTTTTACATTATGTGGATGAGTATTATGAGATATTTGATGCTGCTAACCCCGCATTAGGTTTTTTAAGCGCAGCACAAAAGGTTGATGGGTATAACACAGTTGATTTGAGAATCGGCTATAGTCCTACTGACGATATTGAAGTTGCCATTGTAGGTAATAATTTGATTGATTATAAACATTACGAATCAAATAAAGTTGGCTGGATTTTAGCAGATGAAATCAGCCAAAGAGTAACATTTAGTGTAAGTTGCAAATTTTAAGTAGTCGGCGATTCCTAATCAAGTTGAGGACAAGTTTATCGCACGAAAAAAAGGAGGCAAAAATAAAGAAAAGCTTGTTGGTTTTTGGAATGGTTGAGGTTTTGGTTTTGGGAGTTGGGGTTAATGTTTTTGCACAGGCTCAAATAGCTCTATTACTCTGTATAAAGGATTGAGCTTAAATCCATCTATATTATACTTCAGTGAACGATATGGTTACTATAAAAATGATGAAAACGGAAATCCATTAATGAAGAAATTTGACTCTGTAATTCCTATGAATATAAATTTTAATTATCAAGATATATTTGGAAAAGATACTAATGTTAGCATAGGTGTATATAATATTTTTGATACTGAACACAATTTTATTCAACCATATAATAGTGGCCATGCACCTCTACCAGGTCCATCCAGAGAGTTTGTTTTTAAATTAAGTTATAAGTTTTAAACAATAAAATGAAAATAAATTTTTGATAAATTGTTTAGAAAGCTGCATTTTTGTAAAAGGTCGGTGAACGGTGTAGTCATGCTGAACGATAGTGAAGCAGCTTGTCTTTGAGATTCTTCGGCTGTCGCCTAAGAATGACACCATTCACTGAACTTTTACAGGTAAATAATCAGTAAAGTATTTTTTCTGACAGTAACAATTACATATAATGGTAAATATATTCCGTTATTTTATTTTATTTTTATTATTTTTTACATCTTTATGTTATGCTGATGAAAAAGCAATAATTGTTATTGTTTTTTCATCAGATGCGGTTCCTTATAAAAACTCATATTCCGGATTTAAAGAACTTCTAAAAAATAATGAGATATCTGTAAATTATTTTGAATATGATATTTCAAAAGATACTACGGAAGAAATTTATTCACAAATAATAAGTAAAAATCCCGATTTGATTTTA
>JBDRNO010000068.1:0-2036 GCA_043811005.1 Bacteroidota bacterium
CAATCCCTTCTCGGTATATCTATACTACCTAAAGGTGTTAATACAATCCTAAAATAAAAATGTAAAAACAATTGTTTATGGATGAAAAAGCCTCTATAAAGAGATAAAATAATATCACAAAATTTTACTTTAAAGAGGCTCCTTCATGCATCATAAAAATATCAAAGCAATAATCAAAATACAACTGAAAACGTATTACCCAAATTGGAAGCGTCTGCCCAAAAAAATGAAAAGGTCTATTGCCAAAAAGGTACGCGATGAAGTGGTCAATAATTATGATTTCAAAAAAGAGATCAAAACCTCTAAACATGAATTACTTGGGTTAGAGGGGCAGTTGTTGACCCCTGGCATTATGAATTTAGATCAAATGGCTCGTTTTATTGATAGTCATGAAAACGATGTGCTATTCAAACTGAATAGTTTAAGTCGACATCCATTACATATCAAGGACGAGGAGTTAAAATTTGTTGACAATTTATTGGATGACCGAATCATCAATAAGTTGTTGTCATACGACGGGTATACACCAAGCATGCGGGATTTTTTTCCCAGTAGCTTCCTGCGTGCTGAACTACTTAAAGTGATAAAGTATCCCGAAATAAGCTATCGCAAATTCTGTGGTGATGACAAGACCTATAAAGGATACAAGGAAAACAGTGACTATATTGGCATGGAGAACAAGCAAAACCGTGCTTTTATAGGCTTACCGCTCAATAAAAAACAAATGATAAGCCATGTCCAGATGAGCCAATTCCGGTCCAGTTTATCTTTTAAACAACTGGTTAATTTAACCGTATATATTCTTCATCATTTCAAACAAAGTGGTTACTTGGATGACAACATTGTTCATTGCGTTGACTCAACAGAGTTGCCCGTTGACTGTCAAGAATTGTTGGCGACATTGACCATAGGTAAGACAAAGATTCGCATTTATGATGATATTGATTGTGATTGCGGTAAACGTCGTACAAAGAGAGATAAGTCTATCTACGTTGTCGGATACCGATTGCATACGCTTACAGCGATCAATGCCAAGACAGGCCAAAGCTTTCCTTTGATTTCTCTATTGGCCCCGGCAAATCACCATGACAGCCATTTCCTTGAATATTTAGTTCGTTTTGGTAAAGCGATCGGCCTGGAGCTAAAACTGATAACGGCAGATGAAGCTTACCATGATAATGACGACGTTTTATATTCAGAAAATGGTGTTCATCTGATAAAGCCGCCAAATTCAAAAGTCTCCCTTCCTGAAAACGTTGATAGTAATACGTTTCAGGTACACTTAGATGATCTTTGTGAAATACCAATGGATTACGCGGGTATTGGGGAGAAAGGTCATGAGTTCAAATGCAGTGCAGGGTTCGGACAATGTCCCCGCGCATCAATTTGTCTAAAATACCGTCATATCCCCATTGATAATGGTCGCTTTCAACGAATTCTTTATGGTGGTGAATTGGTATCAAAGGCTTTAGACATCCGAAAAAACGGTGAACGACCATTCAACCTATTAAAGAAACGAGAAGGGCTTGAACCTGTTCGAGTGAGGAGTCAACAGGGTTTAGTTGCCCGGGTTTCTTTTGCTACGATAGCAACATTACTGCTGGAGATGGTCGGCACACGTAGAAAAAAGAAAGAAAAATATGAGCAAATGGACCTACTTGAAGCAGTAGGTTATTAATTACATAATATTACCCGTAATAACCATAATAAAGACATAGCAAATACATGCCAAAATCCATTAGTCATTGATATTATTGCAATTTTTATATTGGTTAGAATAGGTAATATATAACTTAATTAATCTTATTATTTGTTTCTGTGAAACTGGTCTACCGGATCAAAATGAACCGCCCTCTTAAGGGATTCCAAAGGGTTAAAAAAACAAGATCGGTAAGAAAAAGGTTTTTCTCAAACAAATAAACAAAAAATAGGGCCATTTTTATTCATCGATTGGTCATCAAGTGGGTGCAAATTTCAGGGATATTTTTCTTTTTAACACCCTTAACTAAAGTGCCTTTTCTTTATACGGATGCTTT
>JBDRNO010000069.1:0-14255 GCA_043811005.1 Bacteroidota bacterium
CAAAGGTTACAAATTTTTGATTTCACAGATTATCCACCAAAGGCGGATCAGACTTAGGGGGAAAAATCAGTGAAATCTGTGTAATCTGTGGTCAAAAAATAACTAATAAATATAATCTACCTGCAAGTATTGAGAAGTTACAGTATTGGGCAAAGGGCATGGGGCATGGAGTTGAAAATCACACTCCTTGCCCCATGCTCCTGGCTATTTATTGTAATTTCTTATTTGCCATTTATCAACGCAAAGTTAAGCTAAAGCCTTAAATCTATATAATTAGTTCGTTTTTAAACTTTTATTTCAATCCTGAGCAAATGGCTAGCAAAATTTTTTCCAAGTGTATCCATCCGCAATGACTTTGCCGCTCCTCCATCCAATGCTTCGTGACATACAAAATTCAATCCTTCAATTGCTGGCCACTCATATCGGATCACTTCTCCTTTAATAAGATCTCCGAAATGTTCCTTTACCTTATCAGTAGTGAGCTGTTCCTTGATGATCTCATAATATTCCGGAGATCTTGCAAGTACACCGATGTTGCAAATATCGTTTTTATCACCTGACCTGGCGCTGGCTATTTCCAATAAGCATACTTTTTTCATATTCGATGCTAATATACTATACCAAAACTGAATGAGTTTGCAAATTTATTAATGAAATGCGAAGCATTCACGAGGGGTTTTTCGAGCGCATGACTGTTCGGTATTAGTAAATGAAACCACAGGTTTCAAAGATTAAAATCAGTGAAATCTGTGTAATCTGTGGTTTTTTATTAATATTTTTTTTAATCAATTTACAAAGTTATGTTCTTTGTATACTGGTATCTATTTTTATATTTCCAATATCTCAACCTTTTCCTCAACCAATTCCCTGGGAATGAGTGTTGGCCACAAACTCAGCATGACACTATTGGTTCTTCCCCAGCCGGGTATGCCAACTATTCCCGGAGGGCCATTCAATCCAAGGCAAACAATTGCCTGCATTGCTATTTTCCCGGCTTTGGGTTCATTGTTTTTTATCACCAGCCGCACACCTATTTCATTTAATCTTTCAATATCCTCTTCGGATGGCATAGGTGCTGCATTACCGTGAATGCCATTAATCCCAACAAAGGAATATTCAAAACGTTCAATTTTAAAGGGCAGGTCATTCCAAATTTCCTCAACGGCTTTAATGAATTTTTGTGCCTTCTGGTAAGCATAAGGCCAGGAAAAGAAAAAAAACTGCTCACTTAAATATCCCTCCATCAACCCGATAGTCATCTTTAACTTTCCAGGTCTTGGTTTTCCTTTAACACCTGAAAATTTCACTTTATTTTCTTCAATATCCTCAATTTTTACTTCCGTTAAATCGACTATTACATCAGGAGTAATGTAATTGGCAGGGTCATGAATTTCGTATATTAACTGCTCCCTTAATGTATTTCTTGAGATTTTACCTCCCTGGCTCTTTAATTTTGAAAAAATGGCAGAGCCATCTTCAGTAACTTCTGCTATCGGGTATCCTAAATTGCTCAATTTATAATCCATAGGCCATTCGGCATACGAATTACCTCCGGACGCCTGTCCTGTGCACTCCAGTAAATGCCCTATTGCTATCCCACTTGCCAACTTATCCAGATCTGCTTGAACTGTATCCCGGCATTTTCCCTCGCCCCCGTTCCCTGATAATTTCCATCCGAAATGATATGCCAATACACCTAATGTTAAGCAAGGATCGGCAACCCTGCCGGCTAATATAATATCAGCCCCCAGATCAAGCGCTTTAACGATTGATGATGCACCTATATATACATTCGCATGAGTAGGTTGGTATTTAACTGATAAGAAGGATTGATTGGTTTCGAGGTTTTCCAATTTATGCCCTTTGCTTTGCAATTGGTCTAACATTGGAAGAAAATCATCACCGGTAATAGTTGCTATTCTTAATCCTTTAATACCTTGTTTTTGTAATATGGCAGCAACTCTTTTTGCAGCGCTCTTTGGGTTGAGCCCCCCCGAGTTGGCAACTATTTTAATGCCATTCTTATAAGCAAGAGGATACAGGTTTGCAGCCATGAATTCGATATCTCTTGCATATCCCAATTCCGGATCCTTCAGCTTGTCTTTTTGTAAAATAGATAATGTTAGCTCAGCTAAAGCATCAAAAACTACGACATCGGCTGCTTTCTCCTTTACAATTGCAAAAGCAGCCCTGCTGCTGTCACCGTAAAATCCCTGTCCGCCTGCTATTCTAATTGAATCTGATGACATGTGTAATTAAATTTGTTTTCCCGCAAAGCTCGCCAAGTGCGCAAAGAACGCAATAATTAAATACTATTGCGGGTTACGGGTTGCACGTTGATTTAATAAAATGATATAAAATGCTAAAAAAAAAAATTTATTATAAATTATGTGCAAATAATTATTTAATGGAAAGAATCCGGCAAACCGATTAACCGATAACTGATAACAGAGAACCGATAAACTGAAAAAAAAATGAAATTTAATTATGGTTATTCCTGTGGAATATGCTCTGCATCCCAAAGGGATTCCACATGGTGAACATGTCCGCCAACTGGCGGATTAATTAATTTACATTGCTAAGTCAATTTTTTAGTCTTAACATTTTACCTTCAGTAACAAAGTATCTGCTTCCACGAATGCTTTTTCTTCAACATAAATATCTTCAACTATACCATCAGCCAGAGCTTCAATTGAATTTTCCATTTTCATGGAGCTGATAACCACCAACTGTTCACCGGCTTTTACGGTCTTACCGGGTTCAACTAAGATCTTCACTATTTCGCCCGGCATTGGAGCTTTATAGCTACCATCAGCTATTTCATCCTGAACTATATTGAACTTCGGGTTTTTAGTAAATATAAAGCATCCTCTCCTGTTATTGTAAACATAAATTGTGTCCTGGTTTTTTGCAACTATGAAAGTTTGTTGTTTCTCATTAATTAAGCATGTTAATTTACCATCTACTATTGAAACTAATTCAACATTATATTTTCCATCTACCTCATCCCCTGACCCACTGTCTGTTTGGACAGGTAGAACCTTTTTGATCTGCACTATAAATTTATTTCCTGGTGTATAATTATATTCAAGCTTTATTTGAGTACCATTATATATGTATGTTTGGGTTTGGGATTGATCGGGATTGTTCCTCCACCCCGAAGGGATATGCTTTAATACCGTTCTTTGCGAATCCCGGGTCTTCCATTCCCATACCATAGCAACTATAGCAGACTTGTAAACATCTTTAAGATCAATGATCCTTTTATATTCAGGAAAATTCCCGGAGATGAAGTTGGTGTCAAATTCACCTTTTATGAAATTAGAATTATTGATTATCTCTAACAGAAATTCCTTATTATTTGTGATCCCTATAATTGCAAAATTTTGCAAGGTGGATGTTAATTTCCTCAGGCACTCCGTTCTTGATGGTGCATAGGTTATAACTTTTGCCAGCATAGGATCGTAAAACACATCAACATTACTTCCCTTTTCCACTCCGCTGTCATAACGTACACCAGCGCTCTCAACCTCTCTCCAATCCAGTATCCTTCCAGTAGCTGGCAAAAAATTATTTTCCGGATCTTCCGCATATATCCTGCATTCAATGGCATTCCCGTTAGCTTTGATATCTTCCTGTTTGACAGATAATTCTCTGTCTTCGGCAATTTCTATCTGCATCCTGACCATGTCCAATCCGGTGATCATCTCTGTGACGGGGTGCTCAACCTGTATGCGGGTATTGACTTCAAGGAAATAATAAGCAGCCCCACCCCCCGACACCCTCCCCGAAGGGAGGGGGAGAGCCCATACGCTGGAACTCCCTCCCTTCGAAGAGGCATGTCCTGAAGGTAACTCCCCCAGGGATTGGGATAAGGCTGGGCTTTTAGCGCGTTGATTCTCCCTCCCTTCGGGGAGGCCCGGGGTGGGGCTGGTTACAATAAACTCAACCGTACCCGCACTTGTATATTTTAACGCCCTTGCAATCTCTATTGCGGAGGATGTCATTTTTTCTCTTAATTCAGGTGTTACGACAGGTGATGGCGACTCCTCAATTATTTTTTGATGCCTTCGCTGTATGGAACATTCCCTTTCAAAGCAATGCAGGTAATTCCCGTGGTTGTCTCCTATAATCTGAATCTCAATATGCCTTATTGATTCAAAATACTTTTCTATAATAATAGTGCCATCGCCAAAGCTCTTTTCCGCTTCCCGCTTAGCTGATTCAATAGAAGACCTTAGCTCACTCTCACCATTCACAATACGCATACCTTTTCCCCCGCCTCCAAAAGCCGCTTTTAGTAAAACGGGAAAGCCAATTTTTTTTGCTTCGGTAGTTAATGTTTCAATATCTTGTTTTTTGCCGTCATAACCGGGTATTACCGGTATTCCCAGTTTACTGACCATCTCTTTAGCTGTTGGCTTGGAGCCCATGCTTTCAATAACCTCAGGTGAGGGACCTATAAAAATGATACCTTCATCCCGGCACCTGTCGGCAAATGCTGTGTTCTCAGCCAAAAACCCGTAACCCGGGTGGATCGCATCAGCTTTGGATATTTTAGCTGCATGAATAATTTTTTCAATGTTGAGGTATGATTCAGCAGGGGAGGATGCTCCAATATGAATTGCCTCATCTGCCTTGCGGACATACCTTGCACATCTATCCGCATCGGAGAATACAGCTACGGTAGAAATACCTATTTCCCGGCAAGTCCTGATGATCCTTTCGGCAATCTCGGCACGGTTGGCAATTAGAAGTTTGGTGATACTTATATTATGCATCTATAAGATATGATATATTGAAAATATTCTTTATTTTTTATGCGAGCTACAAAGGTATATCATGGTTCACATCCTAAAAACACCATATTCATTCGTCCCTTCAAAATGGGAATTATATATTATCGCCAGGCACATACCTAAATAATTTCTGGTCTGCCTGGGGTCTATCACGCCATCGTCCCAAAGCTGTCCAGTCGCGTAAAAGGCATTTGACTGAGCTTCAAAATCACTCGTCAATTTGGCTTTGATGAGTTTTCCTTTTGCAGCTTTAAACAAGTCGATTTTTTTTGCTGCTTGCTTCTGTATGATCTCCATCACTCCCGTTAGCTGATCTACTCCCATCACGGCAATCCTTGAATTAGGCCATGAAAACAAGAACCTAGGCTGGTAAGCCCTTCCGCACATCGCATAATTACCCGCTCCATAAGAAGCGCCTATCATCACTGTAATGGCAGGCACCGTACTGTTGGAAACGGCATTTATCATCTTAGCCCCATCTTTGATAATTCCCTGATGTTCGTATTTTTTGCCTACCATAAAGCCGGTGATATTTTGCAAGAAAATTAATGGTGTGTTGTTTTTATTGCATAACTGTATAAAATGAGCCCCCTTGTTGGCAGCTTCGGAGAATAAAACACCGTTGTTGGCAATTATCCCGACCTGGTGTCCTTGAATATTGGCGAACCCAGTGACTAATGTCTGTCCATAATCAGGTTTGAATTCCAGGAATTTGGATCCGTCAACTAACCTGGCAATAATTTCTCTCACATCATAAGGTTTCTTTAAGTCTTCAGAAACAATACCTAAGATCTCATCAGCATCATATTTGGGTTCTTCTGCTTCTGATGGGGGCCTCCCGTCCCCGTTCACATTGAGAACCCCCATTAGTTCCCTTGTTAATCTAATCGCATCATGTTCATCCTCTGCTAAGAAATCGGATACTCCGGATATTCTGCTATGTGTTTCAGCGCCTCCCAGCGATTCATCATCAACAATTTCCCCGGTAGCCATTTTCACTAAGGGCGGACCAGCTAAGAAAACCTTTGCCTGGTTCCTGACCATTATGACATAATCGGACATGCCTGGAATGTATGCACCTCCGGCAGTACTATTACCAAACACCACTGATATTGAGGTTATGCCTTCCTTTGATCTACGGGTTATTTCGCGGAAGTTAGTTCCCCCGTAATTAAATATCTTCGCCTGTTCAGTGAGGTTAGCTCCTGCTGATTCAACGAGATAGATAACAGGCAGCCGGTTTTCCATGGCTATCTCATTCAACCTCATTGCCTTCTGAAGTGTTACATGATCAATTGCTCCACCTTTGATAGTAGCGATATTGGCAATGATCATACATATTTTGTTGTTCACCAATCCTATCCCGGCAGCCATTGTCCCTCCCATGGCAAAACATTTCCTGCCATATCCGGCAAAAGGCAACAAGTCCAGGTAAGGAGTATCCTGATCCAATAACAGTTCAATTCTTTCACGGGCAAGAAGCTTTCCGGCTTTCCTCGCACGTTCGATATACTTCTCCTCACCCTGCCACACACTTTTCTCCATCAGGTTTTCCAATTCCGATACTTTTTCAAGCATCTTGCTGTAGTTGTTCTTAAACCCTACGGATTGAGTATTGATCTTTGATTTAATTTCCCGCATAATAATTAAACCTCCTAGCGTATTGATTTGTAAATAAGTAAAGTAATTTTCGCTCTCATTAGAATTGCTGAACTATGCAAAAAAGTTGACAATTGACAATTGACAGTAGGCAATTTTGTCAACTGCATACTGTCAACTGCCAACTATTAAATATAAAACTAACTCATCAAATTAAAAACCATTAATTCTGCACTAATTTAGTAATCGTTACACTATTTTTTTGATGTTCGGTAAACCGTTCCTTTGGTTTCATCAATCATAAACGTTGAACAACAAAATTATCAAAAATATGAACATAGCTCCACAAATTTGTTTGAAACCCAATGCTGCGAAATTACTAAAACATTTATCCTGCTATGCCCTATCGAATAATAGGGTTGAATAACCAGGACAAAAATCCACAAAAAATGTTTCTATTATTGGTCAAGGAAAGGAATCAAACGATTTGTAATAGTTTACCCCCACACCAAAATTGCTTAAAGTAAAAAATTTCCATATTACAAAGTCCGATTTTGGTGTGGGGGTTTAGAGGAATTTAATGCTCTCTTAAGATTTTCATTAAAGCCGGATAAATTTTCTTTTAGTTTTTCAGGTAAGGATTGTTGCACAAATTCTTTTCTTATTTCAGGAGAATCTAATTCCTTTGCATTATCATGAGTTACAACAAATTATCTCCCGTGACAATTCTTATACTTCTTCCCGCTACCACAGTAACAAGGAGTATTTCTTCCTGGAATATTATCTGCGACAAATGGGGTATGGCTTTTTATTCCTGCGACAAAATCCAATCTCTGTATTGACGGAACTCTGTATGTCATTACAGTTTTTCCTTGAAAATTTGTTATTACAAAATCCCCTCTCGAAATTATATCCATACCAATCAAAAACTTTGACGAATCATCATCGGTCAACTGTTCACATTCGGTGACAGGTAAAACAAAAGATACATTTTGATTATTAAGAACGATTTTAACCGCATATACATTTATTCCGTCCTTATGACCGTGTACACCCTTGACACGAGTATGACCAATCGGAATAAGACTAAGTTTTTGTGCTAATGATTTTGTAATTGCTGATCCAGTTGCACCAGTATCCCAAATCCCGAAAGTTTGTTCTGCCGTTCCTGTATTTGTATTTTGGACTTCAATTTGTGAAGTAATAATACGAGAAATCTCCGTATAGCCTTTTGTTAATGCGTGAACCTTAATCTCATTTTGTGGCATTAGGCAAAGATTGCTCTTGTGTGGAATGTTTGAGTATAACTATCTTCGCCTGGCAGACATTGTTGAATTAAAAATGTCCCCAACTTATATTTATGTTGAGATTCGGCAAGAGCATCTTCAAAAGAATCATGATCACCGACAACTTCTTCTCCAATAATGACAAGAAATTTGCCGTTGTACTTCTTCACTAATTCTTCTTGATGATCCAGATAATATTTAAACTCTTTTTCTAACATTTTGAGTTAATTTGGATTACAAAGATACAAAACAAACAATAATTTTCCTATATTTGCTTATCATTCTTTAAAATAATCCTTATATATAAATATGGAAAAGCGTTAATTGTTCTTGCGACTAAAACTGCTAATTTTCTTAATCCAGTCAAGAATAAATGTCATTCATGCTTTATGCGTAGGTGTAGTTTATCTGAATAGAAGGTTATTAGCAGTACCTGATCGCAGGTAAATTACATAATCCCACGTTTTTTTTGTATAACGTATTACTTGAAGCTTATAGTATTTCAACCTTATTAATCATGAAAATTATAATTTTCATATTAGCTATTTTTCTCTTATTGATTATAATAAGGGGGTATCTATCTAAAAAAGAAAAGATGCGACTAAAAAAGTATTTTAGTAAAATAAAATTTTCTAAATGGTATGAAAAACGGCAAGAAATATTCGTAATTGTAATTGCTTTAAGTTTTGCGTTGCCGGCATTTATGATGGGTTATTCATATTGGAAGGGAGGAATATTGGTTATTGTAGTAATTGGTATTACAATTTTAATAGCACCTTTGGTTGTGTCGTTAATCGTTAAAGGAATTTATTCCGCAGTTAATGAAAAAATAATAACTAATAAACAAGTTGTTTTTATTTATTTAATCACGTGGCTTTTTATTTATTTTATATGGGGAGGTTCTTTGTTAATACTTTTTTTGTATAGTGCCTAAATTTATAACCATGAAAAAAAAATTAGATTGGCGTTTCTTGGTAATTATTGCTTTATTGTATTTTGTCTATCATTGTAAAAATAATATTGAAGCAGTTCCCCAAGACCCTGTTATTGGATTATCAATAGATGTTCAAGTTTCTAAAGAATATTTAGAGGTAACCCCTGAAAACTGGCAAGAAATTCTGAAAAGATTTGATTTTACCTTAAAGGCATCCGAAAAAAATCAAAAAATAATAGAAGAAATGGCTATTGATCCAAATAGATTAGTATTTATAAAAGAAGGAAATATTGAAGATAATGTTACAATTATTAATACTACTGTACCAGCAACAAACCAAACTCTTTTAATTTTACAAGATGAAATGGAAAAAAAGGCTGAAATTATGCTTAAACAAGGAATAACTTACGAAAGACTCAATAGGGGAATATCTAAATTTCGAGGTTATAATTTTATTTTTATCTTTTGCCTTCTTCGTGTGGAAGAAGTGCCAGAAAGGTATACATATATGTATATAATCGAGATTCCTCCTTATTCTTATATGATACATGTTAATTCTCTCGATAAAGCTACAATTAAGGATGCAATTGTTTCAATTACGCCTAAAAAATAATTTATCACCGACATTAGAAATTAATACTTTCCCTTTATTATATTTGCATTAACTTTTTTATTTAGTGTCAACTTGTTTGATGTTCCCCTTTATTTTATAATATGAAAAGCTGGGAAATATTGGATTCTGTGTTAAGATATATTCAGAGCGGGAAAAGAATGCCCGTACTATCAATTCATAACTCAATAATGCAGGACATGAAATTAAATCTGGAAGAGTATGAGGTGATAATGAATAAGTTGAAAAGCGATGGGTTTATTAAGTACTATAAAAAAGAATTAGGGCAAGAAGAAGATGTAAAACTTACCTTTGAAGGTAAACTGTTTATTGAAAGTGGGGGATATGCAGGAAAAATAAAAAAGGAGAACTCTAAAAATCGTCTTCGTCAAGTAACCACGATAGCGGTGGCGACAGGCACGACTCTTGGTGGTCTTTGGGGTTTGATTCAGATTTTAAAAGAAATCTTGCCTTGGCTTTGTCGCTTTTGCTCATTTCCTTAGTGCCTGTTTGCTTTTCATTTTTCCGTGAAAAAATTGTTAAAATCCAAGCACAGAGCAAAACTAACACCATGCATACAATCATTACTATTATCATAATTATGGTTTTATTGCTTTATCAAGTCTTTAAATTGAGTTTTGTTTTCATTTTGTTTGTGTAAACTTGTATATAGTCGCCATTTTTGGACATTTTTCAGTTATTTTTTGTCACTTTTTGTCATTTTCTGAAAAATAACACATCATAAATGACACCTATCTCAAGAAACAGATATCTTTATATTATTATCATCCCTTTTGTCATTTTACTGGCATTTAGTTCCCGGTATTTTTCAGATATATTACCAAAATGGATTTCAGAATATGCCGGTGATACATTATGGGCATTGACCGCTTATTTATGTATAGGATTTCTCTTTAAAACCTTGCCGGCCTTAAGGATCGCTACCGTAGCAGTTATCTTTTCGTTTGCAATTGAGATCAGCCAATTATACCATGCACCCTGGATAGATACAATTCGCAATACCAGGTTGGGAGGACCGATGCTTGGTTTTGATTTCCTGTGGAGTGATTTTGTATGTTATTTGATTGGGATAGGGATTGGGGTGATGTTTGAACTATTGTTGACAAAGAAAAAAAAAAGTTACTGATTAGTCTATTTAAATTAATTAACGCAAGTTGCTACTTATTACTTTTTATTTGATAAGATATATAATTGCTAATAAAAAACTGTTGCTGGATACTTGTTACTGGTTGCTGGTAAAATCCTTATAAAACAAGCGTTATGGACATAAACAAGCAGCCAGTTGCCAGCAGTCAGTAACTGTATATAATTTTAAACAGGAGATGATTACCAAACAAGTTTTAATAAGTAGCAACTTAAGTTAATTAATAAAGTTTAAATCTTACAGGCAGACTAAAACTAACTTTTACCGGCTTACCTCTTTGTTTACCGGGATTCCATCTCGGCATGTTTTTAACAATGCGCATCGCTTCTTCATCACAACCTCCTCCTATACCTCTTAACACTTTAACATTTGTTATTTTCCCTTTTTTATTAACAATAAATGATAAATTAACTGTACCTTGAATGCCCGCATTTTTAGCCATTTCAGGGTATTTAATATTTTTAGCCAGGTAATTTATTAGATCCTTATCCCCATTCCCAAAAGTTGGCATTTCCTCAACTACAAGAAAAGCAATATTATCAAGGGAATCATCAATCTCCGGTTCATCAATTTTTTTAATCGGAGTCTTTTGTGTTAAATCATTATCCACAACCTCAAATGCTTTCTTTATTTCTTCATCATCCTTTACAATTTTAAATATCTCAGGAGGGGGCGGTGGCGGTGGCTTAACCTCTCTTTGTGTGATGGGTATAATCTCTTCATCAATGGGATCACCTTTTAATACACCAAAATCAAAATCATTTCCCTCATAGCTTTTCCACTCCAAAGCCATCCATACAAAAGCTAAAGTAACTATCAAACCAATTTGGAAAAACCTGATTCTCTTCTTCTCTAAATCAAACCGGGGATGTTTTTTTAGTGTCATATCTATTATTTTTAAAGGTTAAATAATCAACAGTAAATTAACTGCAATATTTATGCCAGATAATTGATTTGGATTTATTATAACCCTAACCCTGACAGGGTTTTGAAATTGGGTTTAAAACAAACTCTGTCAGGGTTTGGAACCCTGACAGAGTTTTACTAATTCATATCTTAAATACAACAGGCAGAACATAGCTCATTGACCTTGCTTTACCGCTGCGTTCACCTGGTATCCATACAGGCATCATCTTCACAACCCGCATAGCTTCCTTGTCCAAGCCCTCAGAAACACCCTTTGCAACCTTCACTTTGATGATCTTCCCATTTTCGTCAACTACGAAACTTACATAAACAACCCCATGGATGCCTTTTCGCTTCTCTTCCTCAGGATATTGAATATGTTTTTCTAAGAATTCCTTCATCTTCTTCTCACCACCCTGGAATTCCGGCATCTTTTCAGCAATTACCATTGTTGACCCATCTGCATCTGAACTTATTGTTTCTTCAGATACTGACCTTTCCGCAGTAGAAATCTGATAATTATACGCAGGACTTGCCTCTGCTGATTTTTTACACCTCGTAACTCCACCCATACCTCCATATCCCTTAGCTCCATAACTGCCGCCCACAGCATAATTTGAAACACCTTCAGGCAACGGAAGCGGCTGCTTAACGGATACTATCTCACCGTCTTTATTACGTACTTTATTATCAATAGCAACAAAGGAGGTGTATGCCGTAAGCAAATTATATTTCAATCCCAGGTTGGTTACCTCCTTCACACGTTCGTCATCCACGCTAAGATTATTGTAATCATCAAGCATGGCAATCCTGTTCCTTGCCCACAGGTAGCGTAAAGCAGAGTTTGATGCTTCGGGATTTTCCTTGCCAACGTCTATGCTGGCGAGATAATCATCCGAGCCCGTTGTCCCTTTTAATGAGATAGTTCCTGATGGCGTGCCTTTCCATTTACCGTAAATCACAACAGGTCTTTCGGCAAACACATCGGGAATAGTGAGCGGTTCAACATCGTATACATTAAAACCACCATAGTTCACCTTTATACCGGTCAACACAGGTGAAGCGATATATTTCCTGAACTTCTCCGCCTGGGCAGATGCTTCATCCTGTTTTGTTATCACAAATGGTTCTCCTTGCCCTACGCGAGCCATGCCTTCAATGATATAGCGATTCACACCCGTCCCAATACCAAATGCAAAGACGTTGGCATTGGACAAACTATTACGGATCAGGTCAAATGCTTCTTTCTCAACCGACACATAACCATCAGTAGCTATTATAATAGTTCTCGAATATTGCTCCTCTTCAGCCATGTCAAAGGCGCTCTTCAGGGCTGGTAATAAACGTGTTCCTCCACCGCCCTGCTGCTTGTCTATCACGTCTATTGCCTTCGTTATATTTTCCTGTGTTGCAGGTATTGATTTAGGAGCCATCTTACTGGAAGTGCCGGCAAAAAGTATTACGTTGAACTTATCAACCGGTCGTAGCTTACCTATGAGATCCCGCAGTAATTTTTTGGAAATATCCAACGGATAGCCATGCATTGAACCCGAAACATCCACTATAAATACATATTCCCTTGGCGGTATTTGCTCAATACTGACTCGTTTTGGCGGCTGTAGCATAGCAAGGAAAAAATTCTCATCTTTACCTTTATATAATATCAACCCTGATTCGATCTGGTTGCCTGTCAAACGGTACTGAACGATAAAATCGCGATTGCCACCATTCTTTTCAGCAGGGTCCAGTTTTAAAATAGCTGTTGAGGGCCCGTCAAAATTTATATTCACATTATGTGATGGGCATGTAACGTTTTTTACAGGTATCCCTGAATTAATAGTAGCGGCAATATCAAATGTATAGGGAGGTGATTCTCCTTCATGCAAATAAGGATTTGCCACCCACTTGTCACTCGTTGAAGCTGTTAACACCGGTGTTTCGGAATATCTCGGACCAACAACTGTAGGATAAACAAATTCATAGATGCCATCTTCAGGTATCAACAACTCGGTATATTTCAGTTCCACGGTGATCTTATCACCCGGCATAATATTCGCCACATTCATTTGAAAAACATTGGGTCGCTGCTGCTCCAGCAGAGAAGCGCTCTTTCCATCATTCTTCGCTTGCTCGTAATCCTGCCGCGCTTTTTCACGTTCCTCTATCTTTGCGATAAGAGTCCTCTCCCCTATCTTCATCTTCATCGCATATACAGCAGCACGTGTGGAAGCAGGAAAGACATAAATAGCTTCCAACGGCACTTTCCCCTCATTAACATACACCTGCGAAACAATCACATCAGCGATAACCCCTGCAATGTTTACATCAGCAGAGGTCTGCTTTAAAGGAAGCTGATCCTGCTCAGGATCATCTGATTTTACGAAAAAGTATGGTGACAGCGTTTTATCCTCATTCTCTGCTACCTGCGGCTTTGTTTTATTACCTGCACACCTGGGTATATTAATACCAACAGCAATAATTGCCGTGATAATCAAGACCGCCAAGCCAGGGAGCCTGCATCTCTTTTTTTGAATAAATTTTATTGTTTTCATGATTTCTGGATTTTTTGCCTGCTCATCTTGCAGACATGGTTAATAATTCGATTTGTTGATCTTTCGATTTTTCACTCATTAGATGCAGGCGGATGGAAAATTCCATAAACGAGATAAAAATTTTTTGGGATTTTTTTTTAAATGAAAAGCCATTTAAGTACTATTGTCATTCTGAATCCCGCCATCCGCAAGCTTATGGAGAGGCCATGGTGGGGTGAAGGATCTCCCGGCTATCAGCCCCGCCCCCGACCCCTCCCAAAGGGAGCTACGGTGTACCCACATCTTTATAAGATGTTGATTTATAATATATTACGAAATGGTGATATTAACGAATATGTTTTGAGAAACAGCTTTAAATTCATATTTCCATAGGATATTGAATATTCGCTTGTATTGTTCAAATA
>JBDRNO010000070.1:0-23808 GCA_043811005.1 Bacteroidota bacterium
ACACATCGATTGCAGGACCAATAGATAACTTATTTATTGACCGGAGAGTTGATGTTGTCAGGACAACTGTAATAGATAATAATGCCGTTTTAACCGAATGGCAAGCGCCTGATATTATTTCTGAACTGATAGCTCAATATAACATCTACAGATCAACAGATAGTATCGATTATATATTACATACAACCGTACCTGCATCTGTTCATGAATATGTTGATCATAAAGTTGATGTAAATGATAAGAATTACTATTACAAAGTAGAAGCTGTTAATATATGCGATGTGCCGGTAAACCTGGGTAATCAAGGTTCTTCTATTCTGTTAAATGCGGAATTAATGGAAAATGTGTCCATATTAAACTGGACCCCTTATAAAGGATGGGATACGGATGTTGATTATTACATTATTGAAAAGCTCAATGACAGGGGTGAATGGAAATTAATAAAGGCGGTTGATGGGAGGACTACATATTTTGAGGATGATTAGGCGCTTGAAATTTTATTATTATAGCACGGGAAATAAATCAAGCACAGTAGGTGAGACATATTCAGACCTCACAGGTTTCTAAAACCTGCGAGATCTATATTCAATGGCTTTTCAGCGGATGTAGTGGATGCTTTGTGCCTGCGCACCGGAGTGAAGGCTGGCATGTGCTTCGGCACACAGGTTTGCGGAAAGACTCCCTTTCCTTCGGGAGGAGTTAGGGGTGGGCTGCTTCCGTTCCTAAACCCAATCCAGCCGTCAGGAAGTTTTTACCTGCCGTTAATATATTACATCTTACAAAAAGTATTCTTCCCTTGTATCTTAGCATCAAAATAGGAATGTCCTGCATTCTCAAAACCATGTATTACTAAACAATAAATTCTAACAAAAATGAAAAAATCAGCATTAAATTTTTCCATCGCAATAGTTCTTTGCGGGCTGGTAGTGTCTTGTACTTCCAGGGCTGTTAATACAGATAAACGTATTAATAATCAGCTTGATGGCATAGAAACTACTCAAAAAAATGTCCATCAAATAAAAAAAGAGACAAAATCAGTTAAGATATATAATGATATTGATTATGTACATAATAGGAACATTCCTAAATAGGCACTGAATATTTAATGCTTTTTAACGTCTGCCTTAACAGGTCGTAGGGCGGCTTGTTCCTAAAATGTCGGGAATGGAGTTATTCTGCGTTCTCCTGATGTAATATGTGCTATGGCTAATGGCGGTGGCTTGGTAACTACAGCAATAGCATGTCCTTAAATAAAAGATTTAAAAATAACATGAAAAAAGTAGATAAAAATGAAATAATATGAATGGTTAAATGATATCATAAACTTTGCTTAGTTTTGTATTTATGTATCAAAATCCTTTTAACTAAAACACAACTAATTATGAACTGCTTTCAGAGTAAAAGTTATATCTTAACTTTTTTTATTATCACATTAATTTTCAGTTACTCAACCATTAAAGCTCAAAATGAGGGTGTCAGCATCAATGAATACGGATTACCACCTGATAGCTCTGCTATATTGGATGTAAATTCGTTAGGTCCAAATCCTAAAGGTTTATTAATTCCACGTATGACCACTAGCAGACGAGACTCTATTGTTTCACCTGCTGAAGGGCTATTGATTTATAATTATGATTGCAATAATTTTAATTATTATGACGGGAACGACTGGATTCCTTTAAATAGCACCGGCAGTTTATCAACACCAGGAACTATCACAGGTACTGATACCGTATCCTCCGGACAAACTGGTGTAACATATTCCATACCGGTAGTTCCAGGAGCTACCTCTTATCATTGGATAATTCCTGCAGGCGCTAATATCACAAGCGGGCAGGGAGATACAGGTATCACAATAGATTTTGGCAGTTCGTCAGGGTATGTTTGTGTTACAGCCAATGATAGTTGTGGTATAAGTCCAGTTTCTTGTTTTTCAGTCACTGTTTCATTTACCTGTGGAATAAGCTCTATTCAAGATATTACTGGAAATTGGTACACAACTGTTGAAATCGGAACACAATGCTGGATGGCTGAAAATCTAAATGTAGGAACAATGATAGACAGCACTATCAATCAAACTAACAATGTAGTAATAGAGAAATATTGTTATCATGATAGTATAAGCAATTGTAATACTGTTGGAGGACTATATCAATGGGATGAAATGATGCAATATACTACCATTGAAAGCTCTCAAGGCGTCTGTCCTACCGGTTGGCATATTCCTGCTGATGCAGAATGGTGTATATTGGAAAACTTTCTTGATCCTACAACTGATCCGGGATGTTCACTAACAAACTGGCGCGGAACCGATGGCGGTACAAAGCTCAAACAAGGAGGTTCGTCAGGATTTGAAGCAATACTCGCTGGTGAAAAGCTCATCGGAGGATTTGAGAATATAGGTTTTCTTACTATCTTTTGGACCTCTACTGAAAATGGCATAGGTGCAAGAATGCGCATACTTGATGATGACCATGCAGAGATTATGCGGACTGATGCCTTTAAAACCGATGGCTTTTCGGTTAGGTGTGTAAAGGATTAATAACCATCTAATTTATTGATTTTGAAAAATACTCTTATATTTATCATAGTAATCAGCTTTCTAGGATTAACTCTGAATTATTCAAATATTATAGCTCAAAATGAGGGTATTAGTATAAACGAAATAGGGACATCTCCGGATAGTTCTGCTATATTAGATGTAAATGCTATAGGTCCAAATCCTAAAGGATTATTAGTGCCACGTTTGAACACTGTCAGGCGAGACGCTATTGTTTCACCTGCTGTAAGTTTATTGATATATAATATTGACATTGGTTGCATACAGTACTGGAGCGGAAGCGCCTGGGTGAATCTAGGCTGCGGAGGATATTCCTGCAACAGTGTTGGTGGTTCCGCTAATGGAAATCCTGCTACCGACACCTGTGGTTATACCATAACCTTAACATTAACAGGATATAACGGCAGCATACAATGGCAAAGCTCTACTGATAATATTACTTTTACTAATATTGGAGGGACAACAACTCCTTACAATACTACTGTAAACGATTCTATCATCTATTTCAGGGCGCAAGTAACCGATAGCAGTTGTTCTCCTGCTTATTCCGATACGATCACAGCTACATGTTATGAAACATTATGCGGGCCTGATCAGTGGACTCAAAAAGCAAATTTTGGTGGTAATGCAAGATATGGTTCTGTTGGGTTTTCAATAGGAACTAAAGGATATATAGGAACAGGCATATCTGCCGGTCCTGTTTATTATAAAGATTTTTGGGGATATGACCCTGTTACAGATATATGGACACAGAAAGCTGATTTTGGAGGAGTTGGAGACGAAAGGGAGCTTGCAGTAGGGTTTTCCATAAGCTCAAAAGGATATATCGGATTAGGGAAAAATGATGTCACTTATTTTAAGGATTTCTGGGAATATGACACCAGTATAAATTCATGGACTCAAAAAGCCGATTTTGACAGCACTGCAAGGTATGGCGCTGTAGGTTTTTCGATTAATGCAAAGGGATATGTCGGAACCGGATATTATAATCCCGGGGGATCACCAACTTATCATAAAGATTTTTGGGAATATGACCCTGGTTCTGATATATGGACACGAAAAGCTGATTTCGGTGGAGACGCCAGAAGTCTTGCCGTTGGCTTTTCTATAGGGACAAAAGGGTATATCGGAACAGGGTATAGTCCTGCTTACCATAAGGATTTTTGGGAATATGACCCTGGTTTGGATATTTGGACACAAAAAGCCGACTTTGGTGGAACCGCAAGACGGATAGCTGTGGGTTTCTCAATAGGCACTAAGGGGTATATCGGAACAGGGACAGATGGGCCTTATTATAAAGATTTTTGGGAATATGCTCAGGCCTCAAATACCTGGGCTCAAAAAGCAGATTTTGGCGGGACAGCAAGATCGCTTGCTACCGGCTTTTCTATTGGTACAAGGGGATATATCGGAACAGGAAATGATGGTAGCGCTAAAAATGATTTTTGGGAATATTGTCCCTAATAAGTCATTTATGAAACATAGTATCACTAATAATATGAAACTTATATATAGTATTTTTTTATTATTTATACTACTAATCATATACAATTTTGATTGTTCCGGTCAACAGATATTCATAAACAATGGGATTTCCGTAGTATCTAATCCGGGAATTACATTATATGTACGGGGAGGGGGAATTACAAATCAGGATAGTGGTACCTTTAATAACAGTGGTTCTATTGAATTACAAGGCAACTGGATAAATAATGCAGGTAACACAGGCTTTATCAATTCCAGTCCGGGTAATGTCATTTTAATCGGTGATACCCAAAAAATTTCCGGAAATAGTGTAACACAATTTTACGATCTTATTTTACAAGGTACAGGAATAAAGATGTTAGATACTATTAATGCAATTGTTGAAGATTCTCTTGTCTTGAATGATAGAGAACTTGCTACTGATTATAACACTCTGTTTGTAACAAGCACTGATCCGGGAATCATTACACATTCCACCGGGTTTGTCAGCAGTTTAGATACAGGAGGTTTATCGAGAAATACTGCTGCTACTGTACCCTATTTGTTCCCAGCAGGTTCAAGTATAGGTACACCGAGATATAGACCTGTAGAGATCACCCCCGGATCAATTTTACCTCATACTTTTAAAGTGAGAATGGCAAATGTAGATGCCACTGCCGAAGGCTTTGACAGGATAAATAAAGATTCAACATTGTGTTATGTTAATCCTGATTTTTACCACAGGATCACCAGAAATACAGGGACAGATGCTGCTGATATAACTATATATTTTGATAATGTTATTGATAGCGCTTATGAGGCAATTGTCCATTGGCAAAATGCTCCCCAATGGGAAAATACGGGACAAGTTACAATAGTGAGCAATGTTTCTCCGGTTTTAAGTAGTATAACTAAATCATCCTGGGATGATTTTTCCTACACACCCTTTGCATTGGGCATTCTGTCACCTGTTGTGACAATCGTCAGTTCATCTTCTGCAATTTGTGAAGGAGAAAATTTAACTTTCACAGCTACCGATGGCTATTCAAATTATGAATTTTTTGTTAATTCTTTATCTGTTCAAAATGGAACTGACAGCATTTATGTTACAGATTCTCTGACAACAGGAGACACCACCAGAGTAGTTGTTACTGATGCAGGTTGTTTTGGTTACAGTAATGAAATAATTTCTTCAATAATCAATCCAATCTATTCTATACCTGCAACAGCAAGCATCTGCTCTGGAGACAGTATTTTTCTCGGAGGCGCTTATCAGAATACTATCTGTACTTATTATGACACTCTATTCACAGTAGATGGATGTGACAGCATAATAGGTACTACCTTAACGATCAACTCAACATACTCCACTCCTGTTGCGCAAACCATCTGCGATAACGACAGCGTATTACTTGAGGGAGCTTGGCAGAATACTTCCGGAATATATTTTGATACTTTACCTGCTGTAAATGGTTGTGATAGTGTGATCATTACAACACTGACCATTGATCCAACATACTCCACTCCTGTTGCACAAACTATCTGCGATAACGACAGCGTATTACTTGAGGGAGCTTGGCAGAATACATCCGGAATATATTATGATACACTACCTACCGCAAACGTTTGCGATAGCATTATAATCATTACTCTGATTGTTAATCCAACATACTCCACTCCGGTTGCGCAAACAATATGTGATAACGACAGTGTATTACTCGAAGGAGGATGGCAAAATACATCAGGAACATACTATGATACATTACTTGCCGCAAACGGTTGCGACAGCATAATAGTCACTACCTTATCGGTTAACGCAACCTACTCAACTCCTGAGGCACAAACCATCTGCGATAACGATAGTGTTTTACTTGAAGGAGTATGGCAGAATACGGCAGGAACATATTATGATTCCCTGCCTGCTGTAAACGGTTGCGATAGTGTGATCATCACAACGCTGACAGTTGATCCAACATACTCTACCCCTATTGCACAAACTATTTGTGATATCGATAGCATTTTACTCGAAGGAGCATGGCAAAATACTTCCGGAACATATTTTGATACGTTACCCGCTTCAAATGGTTGTGATAGTGTGATCATCACAACGCTGACAGTTGATCCAACCTACTCTACCCCTATTGCACAAACTATTTGTGATATCGATAGCGTTTTACTCGAAGGAGCATGGCAGAATACTTCCGGAATATATTATGATACGTTACCAGCTGCAAACGGTTGTGATAGTGTGATCATCACAACGCTGACAGTTGATCCGACATACTCTATTCCTGAAGCGCAAACCATCTGCGATAACGACAGTGTATTCCTCGAAGGTGCCTGGCAAAATACGACTGGAACATACTATGATACACTGCCTACTACAAACGAATGCGATAGTGTGATTGTCACCACTTTATCAATTGATTCAGCATATTCCACCACTGAAGCTGCAAGTATCTGCTCCGGTGAAAGTATTTTCATGGGAGGTGATTATCAGAGTACTGCCGGCACTTACTACGACACCATTGCCACGATCACGGGCTGCGACAGTGTGATTGCCACCACATTAGTAATTAATCCGTTGCTAATCGTTAATGCAGCCCCTGATACTATCTCCATTATACAGGGCGAAAGTGTAAATTTGAATGTTAGCGGTGGTGTATCTTATCAATGGACACCTTCTCAGTGGCTTGATAATCCCAATAACTCCAGCCCTGTTGCCACTCCTTCGGAAACAATAGTGTATTATTCTTATGTAACTGATGTAAATGGATGTATAAATTATGATTCTTTAATTATCATGGTATCGGAGGATATGGAATTTTTTGTTCCCGATATTTTCTCACCCAATAATGACGGGTATAATGACATTCTGTACGTGATGGGAAAAGGTATCAATTGGATAATATTTAAAATATACGACCGCTGGGGAAAGAAAGTATTTGAAAGCAATGATATCAATATTGGATGGGACGGCACTTTCAGAGGCAAACCAATGGACCCTGCAGTTTTTGTATATATTCTTGAAATAGGTTTTATTAATGGAGAGAATATTTCTGAAAGTGGGAATATTACGTTCGTTAGGTAAGTTTATGGAACATTAATGAATAAAACGATGACAAAAGAAAATATCTTTATCCATATACTTAAAACAGGCGGTACAACTATTAATTGTGCTATGAATAAATCAGAATGGCAGACAGAAGTAAATTTTTACTACAGACACATTATTTATGAAACAAAACGTTCAAATTCAAAAGATATTTTTAATCCGTTTAATTATGAAAAATACAGAAATTATAATATTTTTATGATGCTTAGACATCCTGTTGATCGAATGATTTCGGAATATCATTTTTTTAAAGACAGACAGGATTTCCTATCATTATTAAAACCAATACCCAAAAACTTTGAGGAATATATAAAAAATAAACAGACACAAAATTATATGATTGGTTTTTTACTCGGTAAACGTGTTTTTGATACTGAGTATGTTGTAAATGATGATCTGGAATTAGTTATTAATACAATTGAAAGATTACCTATTCATGTTGGAATTTTTGAACATTTTATGGAATCAATGCTTTATTTTGGAAAAAAATCAGGAATTAAATGGCCAAAAAAAATTAATATTAAAAGAGTAACATTAAACCGTCCCGACATAAAGGAAGTATCAGAAGAAATTAAAAATTTAATTCTGAAAAATAACGAACTAGACTATAAATTATATAACTACTGTTTAGAACTTTTTAATCAAAAAGTAAAAAATATAAATAAAAAAACAAATACTGTATTTAAAGGTGACGTATATGATTATGCATTAAAATATAGTGAAAATCGCTGTTTGCTGGAAATAAATTTAAAAAACAAAAATTTTATATCCTCTAATCTGAATTTCTTCCAGGATTTGAATATTTATTTACATACAAAACTGAAAATAAAAAATGGGAAACAGTATGTAGAATTATGGAACGATGCGCTTATTAACAGTATTAAAGAAACTTTTCCTGATTCAACTCTGTCAAAAGAAATTGAATCAATTACTGATAAACATACAGACCCACTCACTCTGACAAAAAAAATTGCTAATACTATTGATAATATCCTTTTTTATAAACAAAAAAAACTTAAACATTTATATAATAAAAAACTTAGTTTTCAGGAAAGATTAATTAATAAAAAAGTAAAAATAAAATTTAATTTAATAAAATTAATGTTCAAAAACTCAATGACCTAAACTGTTTCGGTCATTTGATAATTGTCCTGAAAATTTTTCAGGATTGAAAATTATTTGTAATTTGCAATTTGATGCTTCATTACTGAATAACAACTTAATTACTATTGAATGACTACTGTATAACAAAACATAAAACGTATAACATTTAACATATAACAAAAATTACCGTTAGGAAATTCAAACCCACCACTTGCCTGCTTGCGCCTACCGTTTGCAAACTGCCCCTTTTCTTAGAAGTGTTTAAGCCGTAATTTAGTAAAAAAATTAACAAACCATCTGTGATTTTTTCTGAATTTTTAAGAAAAACATCATCAACAAAAAAACTTACTAAATTATGTTAAAATCCGGAATTATTACTTTGCTTATACTCATTCTGACTGCCACCATAGTCATGTCGCAGACAGGAGTAAAGCCCGAAAACGAACGGGAAACTATCAATACTTTGAATAGTACGGAAAATCAACAACAGAATACTATTCCTGTAAAAGATAAAACCGTTATAGAGGACTATCCGGCAATAAATGAAAATGGTGAAATGAGAATAAAAAAACAACCGGGCTTGGAAAAGCAATTCCTTGATAAACAAAACGGGAAGAAGATGAGGAAGCAGCTTCAGGAAATTAAAAGAAAGCGTAACCAGGCAATTGAAAATGGAGAATCTACTGAAAAATACGATGAACAAATACAAAATATTGAAAAATTAATTCTTCAAGATGATAAAATAAATAAAAGAATACAATAAATTCATCTAAATACTTTGAATTATGAAAATAAATTTTTCATTATCCAAAACTTTTGTTAGAGTGTTAATAATGTCTGCATTACACTGTCATATACTCTCATTGAAATCATTTAAAGATCATATTCTGCGCTTTAGCATTTTACTTTATAGTATTTTACTTTTGGGGTTTACACCTCTTGTGAATGCCCAATGTCTCCACACTCTTTCGCTGACCGACACCTACGGTGATGGCTGGAATGGTGGAGCGGTAACTGTAACAGTAAATGGAACACCTGTTTATACAAACGTAACTCTTACCTCAGGATATGGTCCTGCAACGGGTACCTTCACAGCAGCAACAGGTGATGTAATAAATGTAACGAGAACAATTGATGGGTCCTGGCCCAGTGAAATGCGGATAGAGGTTTATTATGGTGCCAATACGGTCATTGCCTTGCAGCAACCGCCAACTTCACCTGGGGTGAATGGAACGGGAAATTGCGGTGGCGGTGGCAGCCCTCCCACAAATGACGATTGTGGAGACGCCATTACTTTAACCGTTGGTGCTGCAGCCACAAACGGAACTGTTGAAGATGCAACACAGACAATTGCAGCCAGCGGCAGCTGCCCCACAGACGGGTCGTCACCGATGGATGTATGGTATGAATTTACCACAAGCGTTGCAGGAGTCCATACTATTACTCTCGTCCCATCTGCAAATTTTGATGGTATTGTTGAATACCGTACGGGCACTTCTTGTAATGGTACTTATGCAGATTGTCAGGATGGAACAGGAGGTGCTGGCGAGACGGAAGTTCTTACTCCTAACTTAGCTTCCGGTACAAAATATTTTATCAGGGTTTATCAATACTCTGCACCCTCATCATATACATTTACCATTCGGGTAACTGGACCTGCTGCAAGCCCCACCCTTACAGCAAATCCAACATCATTAAGTGGATTTGATTATGTAGTGGGTTCAGGACCTTCTTCTTCCCAAACATATACAATAAGTGGTAACGATTTAAGTGGTTCAGGTAATATAACTGTAACAGCGCCAACAAACTATCAGGTTTCAAAGGATGATATTACATATAGCAATTCAATAACTTTTGCATATTCAGGTGGTACTATTACCGGTCAGCCAAAAACCGTTTATGTTCGGCTAAAATCTGGCTTAGCAGTCAATAGTTATAACGGAAACGTTACTAATGCAGGTGGAGGCGCAACTACAAAAAATGTGGCATGTACCGGGAGTGTTACTGCTGCCGCTGGTTATTGTACAGCAAGTGGTACTACATGTGATGAATATATTAGCAATGTTGCAGTAGGGAGTATTAATAAGAGTTCCGCTTGCACTAATTATGCTGACTATACAGCTCTATCAACAAATATGTCAATAGGTACAGGATATCCTATTACTGTTACTAATGGTAGCGGTTACTCTGGCGACCAGTGTGGAATCTGGGTTGATTGGAATCAGGATCAGGATTTTGGTGATGCAAACGAAACGATTGCTACGTCTGGAGGTCCCTCATCTTTTACTGCAACAATTACACCACCTGCAGGTGCTACTGCAGGTGCTACAAGAATGAGAGTTAGAATAATGTATACAGGTACACTAAGTTCTTGTGGTGCTACAACTTATGGTGAAGTTGAAGATTATACTGTAAATGTAGTAGCCGGTTGCACCCCGCCAACAACCAATGCTGCTGCCCCAACTTATACAAACAACACAACAGGCACCAGCATAACCGTTAGCTGGACAGGGGGAAACGGAAACGGGAGTTTAGTGGTAGCAAGATTAACAGCGACTGCAAATGTTGAGCCCACAAGCGGCTCTACTTACACAGCCGATGCTGCATTCGGTTCAGGTGGCACAACAGGTACGGATAATTATGTGGTTTATAAAGGCACGGCAGCAACCGTAAATGTAACAGGACTGACGTGTGGTACGGACTATACTTTTTTGGTCTATGAATATAATACTACAGGGACATGTTATAAAACACCGGGTTCATCATCAGCTGTTACTACTTATGCATGTCCATGCACCCAGCCAACGACCCAGGCGACAATCAATGCTTATACAAACAACACAACAGGCACAAGTATAACCGTTAACTGGACAAACGGAAACGGAACAGCCGGACGTATAGTGGTAGCAAGATTAACAGCGACAGCAAATGCTGAGCCCACAGAAGGCACATCCTACACAGCCGATCCTGCATTCGGTTCAGGAACGCAAATCGGAACCGCCAATTATGTTGTTTATAAAGGCACGGCCGCAACCGTAAATGTGACAGGACTTACGTGTAATACGGACTATACTTTTTTGGTCTATGAATATAATACTACAGGGATATGTTATAAAACACCGGGTTCATCATCGGCTGTTATTACTTATGTATGCCCTCCGGCAAATGACGATTGCCCCGGGGTTGAGTTAACCGTAGATGCCGCAGCCATTGGCGGGACTGTTGCAGCAGCGACACAAACAACAACTTCCACGTGTGCCGCAACACCAGATGAAGATGTATGGTATAATTTTACAACAGCTTCTGCGGGCAACTACGTTATCACTGTTGTTGGCGATGCAAGTTTTGATGCGGTTATTGAATTGCGTTCAGGAGCATGTGATGGTGCTAATGTCGCCTGTGAGGATGCATCGGGAAACGGTGGTACTGAAATAGAAAATGACTATTCCTGTGCTGCAACTACAACATACCTCATAAGGGTTTGGGATTATGGTACTGGAGAGCCAGCAACACCAACATTTACTATTAAAGTGGAATCCCCTGGCGCTTGCACCCCGCCAGCAAGTCAGGCAACTATCGGTTCCTATTCAAACAATACAACCGGTACAAGTATTACGGTAAACTGGTCAAGAAGTTGGAGTGGTGACAAGGTACTGGTAGTGGCAAGATTAACAGCAACTACTGATGTTGACCCAACCATCGGGACATCCTATACGGCAAATACCACATTCAACTTAGGAGTTCCAACCGGTACAGGTAATTATGTAGTTTACAACAATACCGGTTCAAGTGTGACTGTAACCGGACTAACACAAAATACGGATTATACTTTTACAGTATATGAATATAATACAACCGGGAACTGTTATTTGATACCCAGCTCATCATCTTCTGTTACTACTGCATGCCCAACACCCGCAACGCCTTCTATCAGTTCTGCTACAAACAAAACCTGTAATTCATTTGATGCCAACTGGAGCACTGTCGCCGGAGCTACTAAATATTATCTGGATGTTTCAACTTCATCAGGATTTGGAACCTTTGTTACAGGATACGAAAACCTTGATGTAGGTCTTGTATTAACCTATCCTGTCAATACAGGATTAAGCCCATCAACTACCTATTATTATAGAGTAAGGTCTTATAATGCCTGTGGTTCAAGTTCAAATTCCGGCTGGACAAGCCTTACAACCAGTTCAGTAGCCACACCCACATCCAATGCAGAATCGAATATTACCTGCACCTCATTTAGTGCAAACTGGACCGCTTATACAGGAGCGACCACATATTATCTGGATGTTTCAACTGAATGGGATTTTTCAAGTTACGTAACTGGTTATCAAGACAAAGATGTAGGTCTTGTTCTGACATCCAGTGTTACGGGATTAAATTCGTCAGGCACCTATTATTATCAGGTAAGAGCTCTTTCTTCATGCGGTACAAGCCCAAGCTCATCATATCAAACTGTTTACACTTCTGCCGGCTTATCAGCACCATCAACCAATGCAGCTACAAACAAAACCTGTAATTCATTTGATGCCAACTGGAGCACTGTCGCCGGAGCTATCAAATATTACCTGGATGTTTCAACAGTATGGGATTTTGCAAGCTTTGTAACAGGTTATGACGATCGTGATGTGGGCAATGTATTAACCTATAGTGTAACAGGGCTAAATTCCGGTACAGATTATTATTACAGAGTAAGAGCTTACAATACTTCCTGTAATTCAAGCCCCAGTTCTTCATACACTTATGCCTCAACAGTTTCTCCCCCATCAGTACCAGATGTATATGAAGAAACCGACCCAACCTGTGATGGTTTTACTGCAAACTGGTCATGGGAATCTTGTGACGGATATTATCTTTATGTATATACTGATCCTACTTGTGCGACTTTGGAGTCAGGATACCCTAAATATATTTCAGGTAGCAGTAATTATAAATACAATGTAACAGGACTATCTCCATCAACAGATTATGGTTATAAGGTCAGCTCAGATAATGGTTGTGAAAGTGCTTTGTCATCAGCAATTACCGCTACAACTACACCTTCAGGCGGCAGTTGTAACTGCCCTCAGGTCATTGGCGCCCTGCCTTTTACTCAACCGGGAAAAACTACATGTGGTTTTGGTGATACTTTTGACAATATGGATGCCTGCGGAAGTTATTATATGGACGGAGAGGATTATGTATATAAATATGTTCCGTCAACAGATCAAACTATCAGTGTTACTTTATCAAATACGAGCACTTATACCGGAGTGTTTATTACCAACGGATGCCCGACAAGCGGAACCTGCGTGGCATATAACGAAAGTTCTGCCGGTAATCCTTCAATATGTAGCGCATCCCTTACAAATGGTCAAACCTATTATATTATTATCTCAACTAATTCTACCTCTTGCACTAATTTTGATATTTCCGTAACTGCTTCAGCGGCTTCTCCTCCGGCAAATGATGAATGTGCAGGTGCAATTAATTTAACTGTTGGAAGTACCTGTTCATATAATCAATATACTAATGCATGTGCAACTGGTTCGGCTGTATCTGCACCTCCCTGTGGTAATTATGCAGGAGGAGATGTCTGGTTTAGAGCAATTATGCCTGCTTCAGGAAATATGAATATTACCACACTTCCCGGTGATATGACTGATGGAGCTATGTCAGTATATAAAGGCAATAGTTGCAATGGTTTAATATATATTGATTGTAATGACGATTATTGCGGCATCATTGGTGGTTTGATGCCTGAGATCAGGATCCGCGATATTAGTCTGGCAGGGAAGAAAATATGGATACGAATATGGTCGGAAAATAATGGCAATACCGGAACTTTTGAAATATGTGCTTTCGAGCCGGTTGCGCCTACTCCCTGCAGTGGTAATCCTGTTGCTACCGACAATTGTGCCGGTGCTACGCCTGTATGTGAAGCAAGCGCATATTGCGGAAGCACAAGTGATTATTACTCAAAAGACCTGCCGGGTAATATGTGTGACGGGTGTGGTTTATTCGATGGTTCAATAGAAAATAATTCCTGGCTGTCGTTCCAGGCAAATGCTACAACAGCTTCGCTTCATGTAGTGGTTTCAAACTGCAGCAATGGTATCCAGATGGGAATTTATACCGGAACTGCTTGTGGCGCATTTTCTTTGGTATCAGATATTGATTATACTTCAGTATGGGGTGGACAATTTGATTTTATTATTGATGCAAACTTTTTAACACCCGGAAACGATTATTATATAATGATTGATGGTTATGCTGGTGCTGAATGCGATTATTCCATCACTCCTGAAAGTGGTGTATCTGTTGTTGAAGCGGGACCGAACCAGTGCAGCATAGGACCTGTACAATTGCAGGCAACAGGTGGTTCGGGTTATACATGGACACCCACAACCGGATTAAGCGATCCAAATATTGCCAACCCAATTGCCAACCCGGGTGCAACTACTACCTATACGGTAACTGCCGATGGCGCTAATCCATTGTGTCCGGCAATATCCGATGAAGTAACAGTTTATGAGTATGATGTAACTATTGACAACTCAGATGTTACTGTTATCAGTTGTTATGATGGTAGTAATGGAGAAGCAACACCCGTAGCTTCTGGTGGGGGTGGTCCCTATTCTTATTTATGGAATACAACCCCTGTTCAAACTACACAAAACGCTACAGGTTTAACTGCCGGCACATATACGGTAACAGTCACAAACCAGGTAAGCGGTTGTATTCAAACAGCAGATGTTATTGTTTCTCAAGCGCCTAAAATAACTATAACAGAAAGTGCTTCAGCTGCTAATTGCGACCAGGGAACCGATGGAACGGTTACAGTTGCTAGTGTAACAAATGGTACTGGTCCATACACATATAGCTGGAATACGACACCGGTTCAGACTACACAAACAGCTACCGGTTTACAACCAGGCACTTATTATGTAACTATAACCGATGCAACCGGATGTGTGGCGGAAATAACCGAAGTACCTGTGGTAGTTTCAACCTCCTATGAAACAAGTAATACTAATTATACATGGATAGGAATAACAAGCACCAACTGGAATACTTCAAGCAACTGGTGTAGGCAAGGTACAGACGTCCCTAACAGTGTTACTCAAGATGTTACGATCCCTGCTGCAACCTCTTTTGATTGCTATATCCCCGATGACGGGATCAGTTACAAGGTTAAAAATATAACTATTGATGGAACTCTTAAAGAAGGGGGGACAAATTCAAAATTGGAGGTAGCTGGAGACTGGATCAACAACGGAACATTTGTTGAAAATTCGGGAACAATCACTTTCAACGGTTCTTCCACTCAAAATGTGGAATCAAATAATAATTCTTTTGGGAATGTTGAAATTCTCAATACTGTTACCCCTAGTGCAACCGATGGTATTGTTCTTACCAACAATATGCCTATCACTTCAACACTGACATTGACAGAGGGTACGATAATCACTGGTGGTAACATGGTAATAATTTCAAATTCGAGTGGGAATAAGGTAGTGGATGGAACAAATAATACCAACTATACTCTCAGTTGGGTCTTTGGTACTTTAACAAGAAATCTGACAACCAATACTGATGTGTACAATTTTCCCGTTGGATCGGCTACCAGCGGTTACCTCGCAAAACTGACCAATAACAGTATGACCGGAACAACACAAATTACAGCTTCTTTTGAATCAGGAGCACCTTCAAATCCTGACCTGGGGTTGGCTTCATTATCCGATTTAGGAACATCATATACTACACTTAATACAGGGGGCACATGGGAGCTCACACCAAATAGCCAGCCAGCAGGCGTAACAACCTATGACCTGCAGTTGTATTTTAATGATTTTACAGGATTAGATAATAATAAGTTCGGAGTAGTAAGCAGGGCAGACCATACAGTTCCCTGGACTCTTATTGGTAATGTTGAAGCAAACACTTTTGCCCAGGGATATGCCAAAAGAACAAGTTGTGGATCCTTTTCTAAAAAAGGAATTGCAAAGACCAGCAGTCCATTACCAATAGAACTTCTCTCATTTACGGCTCAATGTGTTGATAATACAGTCTTAGTTAATTGGTCTACGGCAAGTGAAACTAATAATGATTATTTTACTGTACAAAAAGCATTAACTTTTCCAAAGTTTGAAACTTTGGAAAAGTTAGAGTGGGAAAATGTTACCTACGTCCAGGGTGCCGGCAACAGCAACCAAACAATCCACTATTCTATAGTAGACCCCGATCCGTATTACGGTGTCTCCTACTATCGTTTAAAACAAACCGATTATGATGAGAATTATTCTTATTCGAATATTGTTGCTGTAAATTGCAGTGAGATAATTGATTACAACAATACACTTATTTACAACTCGCCCGAAACTGATAATATTATTATATCCTTTAAGGATAATATCAATGAATCCTATTTCCTCTATTTCATTGACCAGATTGGAAGAATATTAATTAAAAAACAAATGACCATTTCTCAACCTGATGAGAAAATACTTATTAACAAATCAGGTTTTGCATCAGGTATATATAATGTTATTCTTCAATCTGAAAATAATATTGTGAATCAATCTGTAATTATTAATCAATAAGGACATAGCATTGCAAATTAATTAAAAAATGAGACCACAGATTTCACAGATTTCACTGATTCTTTATATGTGAAATCTGTGGTTAATAATATTTTTAAAATCCCGAAGCTATAAATTATGAACTATTTTCAGTGTAAAAAAATTAATAAACATCAAAGAAATAGTTTTATAATTTTTTTAATTATAATTCTAATTTCTAATACTGACTTATGGGGACAAAATGTTAGTATCAGCGCCACAGGAACACCACCTCATCCATCTGCCGGTTTGGAAATAAATTTCAATAACCGGGGTTTGCTTATTCCACGTCTTATTACTGCCCAGCGCAACAACATAAATAATCCTGCTGTTGGATTACTGATATACAATATTGATTGTGAAAATTTTAGTTATTATAATGGAATTAAATGGACGCCATTTAATAGTTCCATCGGTTTAGCTGCGCCCGGTACTATCACAGGACAGAATTCTGTATCTACCGGACAAACTGGCTTAACCTATTCTATACAGGCAGTTCCATTAGCTACCTACTATAATTGGACAATTCCTGCAGGGGCTTCAATACAAAGTGGACAGGGAACTACAAGCATCACCGTTGATTTTGGCAGCTCTTCAGGGAATATTTGCGTTACAGCCGAAAATGATTGTGGAACGAGCTCAGCTTCTTGCCTGTTAGTTACTGTCACATTTACCTGTGGGACAAATTCTGTTCAGGATGCCGATGGAAATTGGTACACTACTGTTCAAATCGGCACACAGTGCTGGATGGCTGAAAATCTGAATATTGGAATGAGGATACCAGGCAGTAACAATCAAACTGGCAACGATACTATTGAAAAATATTGCTATGATGATAATGAAAGCAATTGTGATACTGATGGTGGCTTATACCAGTGGGATGAAATGATGCAGGGTGCTACCACTGAAGGGTCTCAAGGTGTCTGTCCTACCGGATGGCATATTCCAACTGATGAAGAATGGTGCATTATGGAAAATTCTGTTGACAACACAATAGCATCTCCGTGTTCAGGTATGGGTTGGCGTGGATTCGATGGTGGCACAGAACTTAAACAAGGCGGCTCGGTAGGATTTGAAGCCATTCTTGCCGGAGAGAGAGTATTAAGTGGTACTTTTCAAAGTAAGGGCTCTAATACTGTTTTTTGGACCTCTACTGAAAACGGTATGGCAACGATGCGTATAATTGATATTGGCCGTAATGATATTATGCGGGGTGATGCCGGAAAAACTGATGGCTTTTCAGTTCGTTGTTTGAAAGACAACTGATTTGATATATTGATCGGGTTATCTTCATATAAATAATTAATAAAAACATGAAAATGCGATTTAAAAAAATTTCAATAATTACATTAATTTCCAACATTCTTATTTGCGGCTTTGTTTTTGCCCAAACATCTGATCCTAAACTGTCTGTTAAAATACCTGCTGAAACACTTCCCTGTCAGCCAGGAAATACAGTGACCAGGGAAAAAGCACAAAGCTCCAAAAACAAAAATTCATTCATAAACACACCCGAAGCAGAACTTATACGGGCAAAAGAAGTGTATGGAAATAAAAGTGAAATAATAAAAGCAAAAGAACTGAAGGAAAAAAGGCAACAAAATATTAATAAGAATAATTTTCAAATTCTCCCTACTGATTTCCCAAAGTATGTAAATACTGGGAATCCTCATGATGACCAACAAAATTATTCAATAGCAAAAGAGCAATGGATCCAAAATAATCCGGAAGGTTACAAAGAGTTGTTTAACAAGAATGATAGCAAAGTACATGTAATCCCTTATGAAGAATTCATAAATATACCTGCTGAAAAACAAAAGCAAATTAAAAATAATCCTGATAAATATAAAATTGTAAAACCATAAGCTGATCAAGCTAGAACCAAATAAGAAATTATGTTAAGAATTATAATCCTAACGGCTGTTTCATTCATTTTACATTCGTCATTCTTCATTCATCATTTACAAGCCCAATGCCCTAATGACAATGTTTATTATACGGATCTTACCCCTACCGGACCTGGTGATACCCAGACAGATGCCTGTACTTATGGAGGCGAATACAATACTTTTACTGCATGTGCCGGTGCTGAATACACTATAGCTACATGTGGCAATACTAATTTTGACACACAAATAACAATTTATGAACCAGACGGTGTTACTGTAGCCGGATTTAATGATGACGGTTGTGGCGTTCAATCCACTGTAACATTTACTGCATCAGTTGATGGTGTTTATAATGTTGTACTTGATGAATTTAATTGTTTGGCAGGAACAAATTTTATTTGCATGACAATTTCAGTTACTCAAAACACTGCATGCAGCGGTGGTGGCTGCTCTGATTGCTCAAATCCAACACCTATCGGTTCTATACCTTTTTCACAAAGTGGTTTATCAACTTGCGGGGCTTGTAATAATTTCGATGAGTTTGATGCTTGTGCCAGCGTCTATTTGAATGGTGATGATTATGTTTTTACCTATACACCATCTGTAAATGAAGTCATTATCATTGATATAACAAGCCCGGATTCCTATACAGGAGTTTTTGTAATGGATGGTTGTCCTTCTACTGTCGGAACCAATTGTGTGGGCGCATCTGTAAGTTCAGCCGGTGATGAAACACTTGTTACATCCACTCTGATCGCTGGAACAACTTATTATATCGTTGTTTCCTCATGGCCTGCACCTCAATGTGTCAGTTTTGATATATCAATCACTTCCAGTAGCGGTCCGCCAAACCAATCCTGTGCAGATGCTATTGATCTTTGCAGTCCTACCACAGTTACAGGCACTACGCAGGGCGCACAGAACCAACCTTCAATAGATCCTGATGTTTCCATTTGGTCATGTAATGCTGTTAATGACAATTTTGTTTTTTATACATTTACAACCGATGCACTGGGCTCTACAGTTACCTTGAATTTGAATTTTACTTGTGCAAACAGCAGTTATTTGCAAACAGCTATTTTTGAATCCCCTCCAACTCCTTGTGTTAGTTCACTCGATTGGGGCTCATCCGTATACTGCTCAGAAAGTTCTACTGCATACCAAATAGTTGCATCCGGCTTATTACCCAATACTGTTTACTATATAGTAATTGATCAATGGCCGGGCAATCCCTGTGATTTTACAATGCAAATCTCAGGCAGTATTTCTTGTGGTCCATGTGCGGCAGATGCAGGAACAACAACAGTTAATACAACAGGAAACGGAATAAACAATTATATTTTATGTGTCGGAGATGAAATAGATATCATTTCAAATAATGATTTTACATTGCCTCCGGATGGTTGTGTCGGTTGCCTGTCAGAATTAATGTATGCTGTTTATAATAGTGGCGGACCTACTGGTCCAGATCCGGATCTTGATCCCAATTGGACCGGCTTTTACTGGACCGGACAGGATTTTGACGATGGCTTTTATAATGTCAATGATGGCGGCTCCTCATCCACTTTGTCAGTGGTCATCCCCGGCAACGATTGGTGTTTTGTCCCTATTACTGCCGATGATGGGGATGATGACGCAAGCTTTTCATTGAGTCATGATCAGGATGGAGATGGTTGTTTTGATATGGGAACTCCGATATGTTTTACCTATTTGAATCCCATAACATTCTCCTCCAATGAAGATTGTTCAACCGGTTCCGTGGATATACAAATTTCTGGCGGATACCCTGAACTGTTTGCTGGTAATTATAATATTACAAACACCGGCTCGGGTACACTAAGCTCAACAATTCTAAGCACAAGTGGTGGTACGATCACAATTTCCGGATTGAATAATGGCGACACCTATTCTATCTCGGTAACTGACGATAACGGGTGCCCTGCTGTTTTTTCAGGCGGCCCTTTTGCAGGCCCTCCTGACGTAAGTAATACTTCCAGCACTGACGAAACTTGTAATAGTGCCTGCGATGGGTCTGCTTCTGTTGCTCCTTCCGGTGGAACTCCACCATATACCTACCAATGGGATGCAAATGCAGGGAACCAGACAACACAAACTGCCACTGGCTTGTGTGCCGGGAATTACACGGTAACAGTAACCGATGCCAACAATTGCACGGAGACAGCTACTGTAACAATTAATCAACCTGCTTTATTGACAATTGATATACCTGGTATGGTCATCACCGGTGCCACCTGCGGGAATTCAGACGGCTCAATTACCGGGCTCACCGTAACAGGAGGAACAACTCCATACACTTATATATGGGAAGATGCAGGCATGACTGTGGTTGGAACAAACCTTGACCTGACCAATGTACCTTCAGGTATCTACACCTTAACAGCAACAGATGCCAATGGCTGTACCACATCATCAGGACCATACACCGTCAATGATGCCGGAGGTCCCGTAATAGATGGCAACAGTATGATAATCACAAATGCCTCCTGTGGAAATTCAGACGGCTCAATTACCGGGCTCACCGTATCTGGGGGAACAATCCCATACACTTATGCATGGGAAGATGCGGGCATGACAGTGGTGGGAACAACGCTTGACTTACCCAATGTATCTTCAGGCAGCTACACCTTAACGGTTACAGATGCCAATGGCTGTGTAGCTTCAACAGGGCCATACACCATCAATGATGCGGGAGGTCCCGTAATAGATAACAGCGGTATGATCATCACCGATGCCACCTGCGGGAATTCAGACGGTTCAATTACAGGGCTCATAGTAACAGGAGGAACAATCCCATACACTTATGCATGGGAAGATGCAGGCATGACAGTTGTAGGGACAAACCTTAACCTGGCCAACTTGCCTTCAGGCAGTTATACTTTAACAGTAACAGATGCCAATGGCTGTATAGCTTCAACAGGACCATACACCGTCAATGATGCCGAAGGTCCGGTTATAGATAACAGCGGTATTACCATCACCGATGCCACCTGCGGGAATTCAGACGGCTCAATTACAGGGCTCACCGTATCTGGAGGAACAACCTCATACACTTATGCATGGGAAGATACAGGTATGACAGTGGTGGAAACAACGCTTGACCTGACCAATGTATCTTCTGGCAGCTACACTTTAACGGTATCAGATGCTAACGGCTGCATTTCCACTGCCCAGGTTATTGTAGCAGAATCCAATCCGGTAGCTGTTAATATAACCGGAAATACTGTTATATGTTCCGGTGATAATGCTGTACTTGATGCAGGTAGCGGTTTCAGCAGCTATTTGTGGTCAACAACTGAAACAACACAAACTATTACAGTTAATCCTACTATGAATACTACATATTCAGTATTGATTTATAGTGGTTCATGCCCGGGCAGCGATTCAGTAACAGTATTTATTTTACCCCCTCCACAGGCAAACATTACAGGAGACACATCTGTCTGTTCAGGAGAAAGTGTGCTATTACAATCTGATAACGCTGCTTCTTATGTATGGCTGTTTAATGATTCTTCCATTATATCAGATACAACACAGATCATTTATGTTTCTTCAAGCGGGAATTATCAAGTAGTAGTAACAAATGCTTGCGGCACTGATACTTCTTCTATAAAAACAATAACCATTGATCCTTTGCCGAGTGTAGATGCCGGTGAAGACACTTCTATTGCTGCCGGAAACAGTGTGCAGTTATCCGGCTCAGGAGGCCCATCATATTCCTGGAGCCCATCATCAGGTTTGAGTGATCCCGATATTTCCAATCCGGTAGCATCTCCCACAAAAACAACTACTTACCACTTAACTATTACAGATGCAAATGGTTGTTCAAATATGGCTTCGGTAATTATCACGGTTACCAATGAAGTTGGATATTTTATACCAGATATTTTCTCACCCAATGGTGACGGAGAAAATGATGTATTTTATGTTTACGGGAAAGGAATAAGAGATATATTATTTATAATATTTGACAGATGGGGTGAAAAGGTTTATGAAGCAAAGGAAGTTATAAACAATCTGGACGGTGAAATTATCGCTGGATGGGATGGAACTTTCAGGAGCAAACCATTAGATCCGGCTGTTTTTGTATATTATCTTGAAGCTAATGATGGAGAGATAATTAGACAGGGGAATATTACTTTGGTGAGGTGATTGCAGATGCTACGAAATACGAAAAGGTGAAAACAGACAAGTTAAAGAGAAAAAACTTGATTTATCCTGAATTAGAAATTATTTTTCAAAAAAGGATATCGAACAGTTCAATTCTAACTTAAAATCTAATAATATGAAAAAAACCTCATTAATCTGTGTAATCGTTTTTAATCTTTGTAATAATCTGTGTTACTCCCAGGACATCCACTTCTCCCAATTCTATCAAACACCGTTAATAATTAACCCTGCTTTAACCGGCACATTTAACGGGCGAATACGCGTGTTGATGAATTATAAAGATCAATGGGGGAGTGTTGTTGAAAATCCATATAAGACTTATGCACTATCGTATGATATGACATTATTTAAGGATAAATGGAAAAACAGTCATCTCGGTGCCGGCTTTTCTGCTTACAATGACAAAGCAGGTAACTCTGAATTTAGTAATACCCAATTAAATTTATCTCTATCAGGCATTGTAGTATTGAGTAACAGTCAAAATATTTCAGCAGGATTACAGGGTGGTTTTGCTCAAAAAAGCATTAATTATTCTAGCCTGGAATGGGGCAAGTATTATGAAACCGGATACACTGAAAATTGGGATCCCATACTTGCTTCAGGTATGTCCAACAATTATTCATTTGGAGATTTCTCAGCAGGTGTCTCGTGGAAGTATGCTAAGGAAGAAACCAATATAACTGCTAATAACCAATTTGTAGCTAATATTGGAATGGCATTATTTCATCTGAATAAACCAAAGCAGAAATTTTTTACGGGAAATACCGATGATCTTGAACGGCTTTATTCCAAGCTTGTTTTGCACGGAGGCACCTATATTGGATTAAAAAATACCAACATTAGTTTATTGCCGTCAGTTTTATTCTTAATGCAAGGACC
>JBDRNO010000071.1:0-4668 GCA_043811005.1 Bacteroidota bacterium
GGATATGCTCTTCGTGCTGGCAATACGCTATCCGCAACCAGCCCGGTAAAGTCGGCAGTGCGATGATGGTAGCTGATAGCTGCTTCACCTTTGGGTACGGGTAGCTGTATCCTTGCGCCAAATTCCGGCTCCTTGCGGTCAGACGGGACAAATTCCCATCCTTTGGTACCCTCATTGCCATAAAGTGCCCATAACCATATATTGGCATTATTTTGGAAATAATACCTTCCGAGCAAACCGTAAACACCATCGGTTAGCTGCAGTGGGTCACGCGGGTCTATGCGGTCGAACCACATCAGGGGGCGAAACATGGAAGCGGAACCGAAGTTGATCTTCTGCAAACCTGCCCTTAACTCAAAACGGGTGGAAGTATATCTTAACCACAGGCGGTATGGCTTTAATTTTGCATCACTATCGTCATAATCCCAATTGGAATAATAAAGATTGCCAAAAGTATTGACAGAGAACTCGGCATCCACCTTTTTACTTTTATTAAGTGTTCTTTCCACAGATAATGAAGGGATGAAACGTCCGCCCAACAGGAAGTCAACCGTATCGCTGAAATTCATGGTAGTCCAGCCGCTGAGCTGGCCTTTGAACCCAACCCGGGTCTTTTGTGCATGGACAACTTCAAATCCTGCCAGCATAAGTACAACGATCAAATATTTATTTATCCGTCTTATCATTATTCTTACGGTCTTTTCCAGTCAGTATTCCGTAAAAGAAAAATTTCGTGAATTCGCGTATCATATCCTGTGCATTCTCATAAAACCTGGTTATCCTTTCATCAGTGGTCATCTCCATCATCCTGTCCAAAAAATATAAAATAAATTTGTTTAATTAAAACATGTTCACTATTTTTGCGTGTTCACGTTTCTTGAACGCTTTAAATAAATGAACATCATGAAACCCGCATGGTTTTTTTAAAACCACAAATGATGGTAAAAATAATATAATTCAATTTTTACTTAGTATCTTTTTAAATTATTACGTAATGCGGGTTCACGAATACCTTTATAAATAAATTATTTTATGAGTAAAACAAATATTATTCATACCGCAATCGGGAATTTTGAGAGAAACACTGGTTTTAAAGTACAATGGAAGGATCATGAAAAATTGAAAAATAAAGAACTTGATGGAAAAATAGAGTTAACTATTGGCAAAGATAAGTTAACTTTCCTGATAGAAGCAAAAAAAGAAATCAGGTTTCCCCAGTTGCCCGCACTCTTTTATTTGAAAGAAAAGGTAAATAATTTAATGCTGATCGCGGAAACTATCTTTCCTAAGATTAAAGAAGAACTCCGGAATAAGGATATTGCATATCTTGATGGCGCTGGTAATATTTATTTTAAAACAGATCATCATTACTTATGGGTTGATCTAAACAAAAAACAAACAAACACTCAGAAAAATATAAAAACCCGGGCATTTACAAAAACAGGGCTAAAGGTCATATTTGATTTCTTGCTGGATGAAGCCCTCTTAAATACGACTTATCGTAAAATTGCAGATAGAAATGAAGTTGCATTAGGAACTATTAAATATATTTTTGAAGGATTGTATCAGTTAGGATATTTAATCAAGATCGATAAAAAAACACTGAAGTTGACAAATAAAAAAGAATTATTGGAACGTTGGATTACTGAATACGAAACTAAATTAAAACCGGCATTGTTTATTGGCAATTATCGTTTTCTTAAAGATGTTGATTTCGCAAATTGGAAGAGAATTCATTTTAAGAATAAAACAACTCAGTGGGGTGGGGAGCCGGCAGCAGATATATTGACAAATTACCTCCGCCCGGAAATATTAACCATATATACTGCTGAACAAAGAATTGAAATTATTAAAAATTACAGGTTAATTCCTGACTTCAATGGTAATGTAAAGGTATATAAAAACTTTTGGAAATATGATGAAGTAAATAATAATATCGTACCCACAGTATTGATATATGCTGACCTGATCAATACCGGTAACGCGAGAAATTTAGAAACCGCAAAAATGATTTATAATGAACTTCTTGAAGATAGATATTGAAAAACTCAATGATAAAGCTTTGCGAGAGGTGATAATTCTTCTTGAAAAAGCGTTTAATAGATTTGGGGTGAATTTTTACCTGATCGGGGCAAGAGCCCGTGACTTTTGGTTTGCTGCTTATAATTTAAGTCCGAAAAGGGGAACACGTGATATTGATTTTGCTGTTTTAGTTTCGGATATAAAGGAATTTGATGAACTAATTGACTACCTCATTTCAAACAATGATTTCAAACCTATTGAGAAAACACCACATCGATTGATATGCGTAAAGAATGATTATTTTCTAGACCTATTACCATTTGGAGGTGTTGCAAAAGCCGGTTATGTTAATTTTAATGATCGTTTTGATACCACAATTTCAGTTTTAGGATTTTCAGAGGTTTATGCAGAAACAATTAATGTAGATATTACTGATACAGATACTATTAAAATGGCAACATTACCAGGTTTATGTATCCTCAAACTTGTTTCCTGGAATGATAGACCGGAAGAAAGAAGTAAAGATATAGAGGATTTCGTTAATATTATAGAACACTATTTCGATATTGAATCAGAAAAAATATACACGGACCATCTTGATCTGTTCGACAGAGAAGATTTTGACATGCAACTTGTCGCTGCAAGAGTTTTGGGAAGGAATATGCAACGTATATTAAATCGTTCCGACAATCTGAAACAAAGGATAACAGACATTATCAAAAAAAATATTGACGATCCTGAAAAAAGCAAAATAGGGGCTTTGATGATTCGAGGCACTGATAAATATGTTACCGATGCAGTAAACCTTTTGAAAGAGATTTTAACCGGTATTACAGAAAGTGAGTTGGTCTAGAATAAGGTTTCTATAAAAGTGATTATAATGTTATCCTGGCTAAAGATTGCATGGACTCATGGGATAAGAAACATCATGAAATTACCCTGGATTACCTTGATGGATTGATGATACCTCTTCTTTCCAATTCACAAATCAGGAAAAAATTTAAGTGACAGAGGAACAGGGGTATCTGATCAATTCATTTATTCCGGAATTAATATTCCTGAACTACAAATTCCGTTAAGACCAATTGTCATCCTCTATTTTTTATATTTTGCTGCTCCGGGCGGTTATTTGTCAATGATAAACTTACCTGTCACCTGTTTGTTATCGTTTTTCAATAGCATAAAATAGAGTCCATTTGACAACTCTTTGCTGTCAATTGTTATTTGTTTGCCATTGATTTTTGAAATGCTTTTTACTACCTGTCCCAATGGATCGTAAATTGTCAATTCTGCATTTACCAGGTTAGTTGTAGTTTGAATGGTTAGTTCGTATTGAGCCGGATTAGGAAAAAGATCAATAAAAGATACATTGGCAATTTCTTTCATTCCTGTTACACACCAGGTGATATTTGGTGAAATGGTGCCAGGATTAAAATCAACAAACGGTGCAACAGGAGGAGGAGTGAGGTCGCAGAATTCAAACGATCCTTTCATCCAGCCGGAATTGTAGGAAGTATCGGCAACAGTGAAAATGCCAGTAGTTCCTTTTACGGTGTCCATATTATACCAACTGTCCTGCACAAGAAGAACCCCCTGGTTGGTGAACACGGCATCGTACAGCAATAAATCAGCATTAAAAAAATTATTGTTTATTTGAAAATAGGAATTGGGATTGTTGTTGAAGATGCCCGTATTCCAGAAACTATTCGCTCCCATAAGCGAATCTGCATTATTGAAAGTGCCATTGTTGGTGAAGTCGGTAAAGTTTAACCTGTTGCTATTGGTGAACGAGGCGGTGTTGGTAAATTGGTTGAAGGTGATAGTACCGTTGTTGATAAATGTTCCTGAGTTAGTGACGCTGTCGGCAGTGATGGTGCCGGAGGAGCTATCGGTGAATGTTCCTGTATTAGTTAAACTATCAACAGTAAGGATGCCAGAATTATATGTTACCGTAGTAGTCATCAATGCAATTGCGGTGGTGGTTCCATGGTTCATGTAAGGACCGCCTGTTCCCTGATAAAGGAAATTTTTCACATCCAAAGTGCCGTTGTTGGTTAAAAATCCAGTGCCATTCACCCAGAGGCCTCTGCCTGTGATGTCGTCAAGTAAACTTGCATTTATAATGATATAGCCGGATGAACACTGAAAGTCGGTATCCAGTGTAATGTCGTGGTTAATGACAATCGTGTAGCCGGAAGTGGGCACACAAGCGCAACTCCATACTGAAGGATTTGTCCAGTTACCGTTTCCAGTGGAAGTTGCCGACTGGCTAAAAGAGTTTTCTTTCATGAGTAAGAACAAGGAAAGAAGAACAAATGGTAATATTTTTTTCATAATCACTCAATAAATTGGTGGTCTCTGCTGTGCGAAGTTAGAGAATTTTTTGAACAATCCATCAACGGTAATCTGTAATTATCAACAATCTAATAACAGAACCCCGCAGGCGGCAGAAAAGTCAACGGGGGGGCAAGAGCCAGCGTCCAAATGCCTGCTGTCAGGTAGGCAATCGGGCAGGTCGTCAGGGGCGGGCAGGTCAGGAGCAAGCATCAGGAAACAGTCGGAACGGTCTAAAAGGTCAGGTCGTCAGGTGTCGGGCTTGCCCTGTGGAATTCACGACCTGCCCAGTGAAATTCGCAAAGCGAACAT
>JBDRNO010000072.1:0-13294 GCA_043811005.1 Bacteroidota bacterium
GACCCTTTAAGCGACAAAAATATAGAACTTTCAGAAAAGGAAATATCAGATTTTCTGGATTCATGGGGTATAAACAGGGATTCTCCTATAATAACCCAGGTTTCGCGTTTCGACCGTTTTAAAGACCCTATCGGTGTGATACAAAGCTATCAGTTAATTAAAAAATATGTTCCGGTACAGTTGGTTTTAGCGGGAGGGGGTGCATCGGATGACCCGGAAGGTGAACAGGTACTTCAGGAAGTAAAAGCTTTTGCAGGTGACGATCCCGATGTGCACATTCTCGAACTCCCGCCTGACGCCCACAGGGCTATTAATGCTCTGCAACGGGGATCGGATATAATTGTACAGAAATCACTTAAAGAAGGTTTCGGGCTTACAGTTACCGAAGGTTTATGGAAAGGGAAACCCGTAATTGCCGGTGATACAGGAGGTATTAAACTGCAGGTTATTAACCATCATTGCGGGTTTAGGGTAAATACACCTGAAGGGGCCGCAATGCGAATTCGCTATCTCCTGAAGCATCCTGAAATTATGGAAACTATGGGGAAGAACGCACGACAGCTTGTATTGGATAATTATTTGATTACACGTCACTTAAGGGAATACCTTACACTCGTGGTAGCATTATTATATGGCTCTGAAGATAAAATTGAACTTAAGTTACCAGCGCATTAACAGTTGACAAATGACGGATTCTCTAAAAATACTTCTGGTATCATCAGAATGTGTCCCATTTGCAAAATCCGGTGGTTTGGGCGATGTAGCAGGCGCATTGCCGGGTTTTTTAAAGAAACTCCGGCACGATGTCAGAGTTGTTATTCCAATGTATTCATTTATAGATAGTAAAAAATATAAAATTAATGTTGCCTTTGAAAGCATGAGTGTTCAGATGGGCAATGAACATATTGCCTGCAGCGTCAACAAAACAACTTTGCCCGGGAACGTGTCAGTTTACTTTATTGTTTATGAACCATATTTTGGAAGACCCAACATATATCATGACAATTTTTTCAATGATTATCCTGATAACCCAAAACGTTTTACCTTTTTATCTAAAGCGGCACTTCAATTATGTCATGAATTAAAATTCAGCCCCGATATTATCCATGCAAACGACTGGCATACTGCAATATTACCGGCGTATTTGAAAAGGCTCTTTAAGGATGATCCATTATTTTATAATACGGCGAGCGTTTTAACAATCCATAACATAGCTTATCAGGGCCGCTATGACCGTTACTATTACGCTTATACAGGGTTATGGGAAGAAGATTTTACACCGGATAAATTTGAATGCTTTAACGCTGTTAATTTTCTAAAAGGAGGTATTCATTTTGCCGATATGGTTAATACTGTGAGCAAAGGGTATGCTTCGGAGACTAAAACATCACCAGGCGGATATGGTCTGGATTCTTTTTTAAATAAAAAAGGTGAAGATTATGTCGGAATACTTAATGGTGTTGATTATTCGCAGTGGGATCCGGGTAAAGATACATTGATACCGGCAAATTATACTTATGATGATATAAAAGGGAAATCTGTATGTAAAAGAGTGTTACAAAAGCAATTAGGGCTGAAACAGGTTAAGAAAACTCCGGTTATTGGTATAGTTAGCAGGTTTGTATGGCAAAAAGGATTCTATATTTTGTCAGAATGCATTGAAGATATTGTAAATAATATGGATGTTCAATTCGCAATATTAGGTGCCGGTGATAATCAATTAGAAAATTATTACGACGATTTACATCAACGATATTCTGGTAAAATAGGATCATTTATTGGTTACAATAACGAATTAGCTCATTTAATTGAAGCCGGCAGCGATTTCTTTTTAATGCCTTCAATATCTGAACCGTGTGGATTAAACCAGATATATTCACTGAAATACGGAACTCTGCCTATCGTACGAGCAACGGGAGGATTAAATGATACTGTTGAAAATTATAATCAGGTTACCGGTGACGGTACCGGTTTTAAATTTTGGGAACCTAGTGGGAAAGCAATATATAATACGGTTAAATGGGCTCTGGAAACTTACCATAGGAGAAAGCCCCATTTACAAAAACTTATTCAAAAAGCTATGGAACAACATTTTTCATGGGAAGAGAGTGCTAAAGAATATGTTAAACTATATAACAGAGCTTTAGAGAGAAAAAACTGTACCCGCCTCACCAATCATAGCTCCAGATAAGGTTGTAAGAACACTTCGGACTAATGCTGATAACGACCGAAGAAGAGGTCCTTCATCCGTGCGGTAAGGTTTTGTATCTGATCTGAGCTTTGGTATTAACTCAATTTAACTTAAAAATGCCGTCATCATTCCTCTCTTCTCAATCAATGGCATTATTTTTTTAACTTTATGTCGAACTCACGTCAAGTAGGATATTTTATAGAAATATAAGAAAAACATGAACTATGGTTTTACACTTTCCGATCTCGTTTCACATAATGTTAAGCACAACGAAGCTGACGGAGAAAACAACCCTGACGGCACTGATGACAGCAATAGCTGGAATTGTGGCGCAGAGGGACCAGGTGATGAAGCAGAGATCGGAAAAATGTGCATTCGCCAGATGAAGAGCCTGTTGGCATTGATTTTTCGGGGGTTACACCGTTTGGCCTTTCATCATGCATGCTTGCCCCCCGCAGTCCTGTGCTTTTCTCTTCATCAACAAAAAATAAACAATGAATAGAGTCGGTACGAAAATATCGGGCAACACCTGCAATTTTACAGTTTGGGCGCCGTTGCGAAAAAGCATGGAAGTTCTTATCCTTCATCCCATGGATATTGTAGTGCCTATGACTTGTGATGAATACGGATATTGGTCAGCTACTGTTAACGGAGTCTCACATGGTGCGCTGTACCAGTACAGGCTGGATGGTTCACTGGTACGCCCCGATCCCGCTTCACAGAGCCAGCCCGAAGGGGTGCTTGGCCCATCGGAAGTAATAGACCTGAGACAATTCAACTGGACCGATAGCTCATGGATTAATATTCCTCTTAAAGAACTTATTTTTTATGAATTGCATGCAGGGACGTTTTCAGAAGAAGGGAATTTTGAGGGTATTATTCGCAGACTTGATTATTTACTCGATTTAGGCATCAACGCCATTGAATTAATGCCTGTCGGGCAGTTTCCTGGAAAAAGGAACTGGGGATACGATGTAGCATATCCTTTTGCAGTGCAACATTCTTACGGCGGATCTGAAGGATTGATGAAGCTTGTTGATACCTGCCACAGTATAGGAATAGCTGTTGTCCTCGACGTAATTTATAACCATCTCGGTCCGGAAGGAAATTATCTTGGAGACTATGGCCCTTATTTTTCAGATCGTTATAAAACCCCGTGGGGTAGGGCCATTAATTATGACCACAGCTACTCAGATGGGGTAAGAGATTATGTTTTGCAAAACGCAGTCATGTGGCTGGAAGATTTCCACATAGATGGTTTACGGCTGGATGCGGTTCATGAAATTTATGATTTTAGCGTCAAACATTTAATACAGGAGATGGCCGAACAGGTTGTGCAATTGAATGAACGATCTGATCGAAAACATTACCTCATTGCAGAATCGGCCCTTAATAACAGCAGGTACATCACCAGCATAAAAGCCGGCGGATATGGTCTGGATGCGCAATGGAACGATGATTTTCATCATGGGATACATGCTTTGGTAACGGGGGAAGGAAAAGGTTATTACATCGATTTTGGCGATCCGGAAATGCTGGCAAAAGCATTTATAAATGGATTCGCCTTTGACGGCCAGTATTCCGAATTCAGAAAACGCCATTTTGGAAATTCCAGCATGGCTAATCCCGGCCACCAATTTGTAGTATTCTCTCAAAATCACGATCAGGCAGGAAATAGAAAGTTTGGTGAAAGATTAAGCATGCTGGTAAGTTTTGAAATGCTGAAAGTTATAGCCGGAGCTGTGTTTATAAGTCCCTTCCTTCCCATGTTGTTCATGGGTGAAGAATACGGGGAACCTAATCCGTTTCTCTATTTTGTCGATCATAACAATAAGAAGTTGAGCAAACTTGTACGAGAGGGAAGAAAAAACGAATTCAAATCGTTTTATCCCGACGACCAGATTGCTGCACCGGATCCTTCTGACATTGACACATTTATGCAGAGTAAGCTTACTCCTGATCCCCTATCCGGTAATGCTTCACAAGCATTGTATAACTATTACAAAACCCTTATTAAACTGAAAAAAAATCATCCGGTTTTAAAACAGTTCAGTAAGAACAATATCCTTGTTAATTATAACAGTAAGGTGTTTACCATTGAAAGGTGGCATAATGAAAAGCGGATCATAGCCTGCCTGAATTTCAGTGATCAGCCGGTACAAGCACATTTGCCTGTCACTTTCATTGAAAAAGCTTATTTACTTATTAATTCTTCCGAAAAACAGTGGAACGGCCCCAGCCCGGATGCATCCACTGATAATCCGGTTACTGAAACAGTTATGATTAATAAAGAAGCAATGCACATCTATTCATTATAAAAACATTATATATCAGGAAAATGTCTGAACGAAAAGCCGGTATATTGATGCACATCAGCTCGTTACCGGGCAAATACGCAATAGGTGACTTTGGCCCTGAAGCTTACAGGTTTGCAGATTTTCTAAAAAGAAACGGTCAAGGCTATTGGCAATTACTGCCATTGAATCAGGTAAATGAACGCTATGGTTATTCACCATACAGCCCGCTTTCAGCATTTGCCGGAAATGTTTATTTTGTTAGCCCTGATTTACTCGCTGAGCAAAATTTAATCAGCGAGCTGCCTGAAAATTGTATGCCCTCTTCATCCGGGAAAGTAAATTACAAGATTGCCGAACAAACAAAAGAAGAAATTATTGATACCGCATTTAAACGATTTAAAGACAATTCCTTTTCATCTTTGAAAAATGATTTTGCGGAGTTTCGAGAGAAAGAAAGATACTGGTTGACCGACTACTCGTTTTTTATGACCCTGAAGAAAAAATTCAATTTTTCAAACTGGAATGAATGGCCAAAGGTACTCCGCGATCGCGATGAGAAGGCGCTTAAACAGTTTTTTAAAGAAAATTCTGACGAGATTGAACGTGAAGAATTTGCACAATTCATATTTCTGCAGCAATGGAAAAACCTGAAAAGATATTGTAATGACAAGTGTATAAAAATATTTGGCGATGTCCCCATTTATATTAATTATGATAGCGCGGATGTATGGTCGCACCCTGAATTATTTAAACTGAAGAAAAACAAGGAGATGAAGGCTGTTGCAGGTGTGCCGCCAGATTATTTCAGTGAGAGCGGGCAGCTTTGGAATATGCCCGTTTTCAGATGGGATGTGATGAAGAATGACGGTTTTACGTGGTGGAAAAACCGCATTAAGAAAAACCTGGAATTATTTGATTTGCTAAGGTTAGATCATTTCAGGGGATTTTCGGCTTTCTGGGAGGTACCTGCCGGTGAAGTAACCGCCATTAATGGAAAGTGGGTCAGGGGGCCGGGCGCCGGTTTATTTGATGAACTGAAAAAAGAGTTTCCCGATATGCCATTTGTTGCAGAAGACCTTGGTCAAATCGATCAATCCGTATATGAGCTGCGCGATAACTACGATTTGCCCGGCATGAAAGTACTTCAGTTTGCATTTGGGTCAGATACCCGCACCTCGGTTCATATTCCTCACAATCATACTTACAATTGTATTGTTTATACCGGCACACATGACAATAATACAACAAAGGGCTGGTTTATCAGAGAAACAGATTGTGTTCAACGCAAAAATCTGAAAAAATACCTGGGTAAGAAAATTCATAATCGGAACTGTCACCTGCAGTTAATAAGGTTAGCATATTCATCAGTGGCAAAGCTTGTAATAACACCATTTCAGGATATCCTTGGCTTAGGTACTGATGCACGAATGAATACCCCGTCGGTGGAAAATGGCAACTGGGTTTGGCGATTTACAAAAAACGACCTGAAGCCAAAAACCGGAAATAAACTCATAAAACTTGTTAAAACATTTGGCAGAATATAGTATATCGTAATAATTATATAAAAACAAACACAACTGGATGTATCAGTTTATCATGAAAAATAAATTTTAAACAAAAAACTATGCAAAAAACATTTATCGGGTTATTACTACTTATTCTACTGGTTGTATTCTTTGCCCTGGAGAATTCTGTACCTGTAAAAGTCAGTTTCTGGTTTTGGGAAGTAAATTCGATTTTATCCCTGATAATAATTCTGTCAGTTATCTCTGGGGCTATTGTCAGCTTCCTGCTTTCTTTGCCTGCAAGAGCGAAAAAAAACAGAGTAATACGCGAGAAAAACGAAAAGATAAGCCTGCTTGAGCAAGAAATATTGAGTCTTAACATGAAACTCAATATATCCTCAAAAGAAACAGATAAAAATATAAACACTTGAAATGATGAAAAAAGACAATTAAAAATTCTCATTTACACCCAATCCAAACAGTGCAAAATCATATTTTACAGGGTCAAATGGGTCTAATTTCCGCAAATTAATATCAAGTTCATCAACAGATTTAGAATCATTCTGTTTACGGTTAAGAAGACCGAGTTTTCTTGCTACATTACCTGAGTGAACATCCAACGGACAAGATAATATTGAAGGTGAAATGCGGTTCCAGATTCCAAAATCGACACCAGAATTGTCTTTACGGACCATCCACCTGAGATACATATTGATTTTTTTCGCTGCCGAACCGTGTAACGGGTCTGGTATATGTTTCTGTGTTCGAACCGGATGCGGAACAGTAAAGAATTCTTTCTTCAGATGATGAATGGCTGGTTGTACAGAATCTTTTGTTTTATATTCATTGAAAACACCTTCCAATCCGTTTTTCTTTTGATACAAATATTTAAGTGCTTTAATGAAAACAATGAAATCTGTTGAATTAAACGTACGATGAACGAATCCGTCTATCTTTTCAAGGTGCTGTTCCTTGTGGTTCAAAATAAAATCGTAAGGGGAATTCCCTAGAAGGGTCATCATCTGTTTTGCACTTTTTACAATAGATCTTCTATTTCCCCACGAAATGGTGGCTGCCAAAAAACCAGAAATCTCTATGTCCTCTTTTTCAGAATACATATGAGGTATCTGAATCGGGTCAAGTTCAATAAAATCGGGGGTGTTGTATTGTAAGACCTTTTCATCAAGAAAATCTCGCAGTTTTTCCATTCTTAAACCCATACGCCTGTCTTTACGGGGTATAAAAATACTAATAATGGATAAGGATTCCTATGCTGGCTTATTATCCGCATAAACATGTTTCTAAGGTGAATGATAAGAAAAGATAATAAAGGTGTTGATTTTGGCTTATGGAAGTCTGTCCCGATCAATTTTGTCATGCCCCCTTGATGTTCATTCCGGTAATGTTTTTCGTTTTTAAAACAAAGGAAGAAGTCTTTCCGTGCTCACGGAAAGACTTCTTCCTTGAATTAACCCTAACCTAACGTCCGAAAAAATCTGAATAACGGACTACCTTATAGTATGAAAAAACCCTTCATGATGTAAGAGACCGGTATTTCTCCAGTCCTACAGCTTCTTCAAATACTCTTATAAACCTCATCAAAAAAGGGTGTTCTTTTTTCTTCAACGCATTTTACTGCATACAGGTAAAGGGCTGCGCTCCAGGTTTGCCAGTCCTGACCCATTGGCTTGCCGTTCTGGGCTTTTAGCCATTCGTTAAATCCAAAATCGACGCCTTTGATATTGGAAGTCTTTATGCAACGGGTAAGCGTCACGAGCTTTTTTTCGGCCAGCTTGTATCTTTTGCAAGCAATTAATGCAGCCACATAAAGACCGCATATAAAAGGCCATATACCACCATTATGGTATTCTCCGGGTTTGTTATATAATGAATATCGCACATGCCAGTCAGGATCTCCAGGGTTGATAAAGGGGAAGAAATTAGGCGGGAGATCAACTGCCAATTCACCTTTTTTTCTCATGTATGCACACTCCTTTTCGATCCAGGAAATTATTTTCTCAGCCCGCGAAGGTGATGCTATTCCGGAGAGAATGGCAAGACTGTTACCGAGCAGGTCGAACCGTTCGCTGCTATGAATTTTATATGACCAGAGAGCATAGTAAGGTTTATTTTTTATAACAAGACCTTCGCGGACATGATATGGAATCGTCCCTCTGGTAATAGTAAACCGTCCCATATCGTGGAGCACCATATCTGCTCTTTTGTTCTGACCCAGTAGCCGGAGATAGCTATATACCAGGGTATTCACAAACAGACCATATCCGGTCACCCATTGTTCATCGCGCCAATCACTTGTTGGCTGCTGGGCAACCAGGTACCTGTCCGAAGGACTTTGATACTCCATCCATGTCAGGGCTTTACCGACAGCTTCCTGAAGAAAATCATGCTCTCCGGTTATTTTTCTGAAAATGCCGGTGCCCAGCAAAAACAAAGGAGTTGTATCACTTGATCCACGATCCTCTTTGTCGTGCACCAGAGAAGGGATATGACCACGGTCTGTCTGATTCTTTGCTAGCGTTTCCAATACTCTCCGAATGTTCTCTCGTAGCTTCAGATTATCAGAGACAGCTATCCCGAAAACAGAAAACATCAGATCCCTTGTATATGGTTCCGGATATCCCCAGGCAGCAGTCCGTGGAAGTCCACGATATGGTCCATGCATATTATGAAGCAGCACCTCAAGTGCAGCCTTCTTTGCCTCTTCTATCTCTTGCCAGTTTGCAGTTTGCATTGTGCTAATTTGAAAATTACCTTATTCCCAATTTATCGTCTATAATCTGCACAAACCGTTTTGCGACAACACGGTAGTCAAAATTTTGTACTACACGCTCTCTGGCTGCTTTTCCCATTTTTTCGCGTAATGCCGCATCAGTCATAAGATCCATCAAATAGTTGGCAATATCATGAACACTTGCACGATAATCCACTGTCCGTGGTTCTTTAAATGCCACCCTTTGGTTGTCTTCAAAGCCTGATTCATTACCAAGCATCACCTGATCCACAATAATTTTCTGTGCTACATTTGCCAGGAATGCCGTTTCGCCATGTATAAGTGTATCAAGCATTCCCATAGCCTTAATGCCTATTACAGGTTTTCCGCATGCTCCTGCTTCCACTTGCGGCATTCCAAAGCCTTCAAGCCTGGAAGGTGCTGCGTATATATCGCATGCTCCAATCAGGTAAGGCATGAAATTTCGTGAAATGGTGTTTGTTGCATAGGTAACATTTTTTTCGATGCCTAAATGTGTCGCCAATTCCAGATCATCCAGGTTTTGAAGCTTGGTCCGTGGCTGGGGCCATACTTTGCAAACATATTTCCAATCGGGCGCTTTTGTATCAATAATGGCAAGAGCCTGCATTACCTCGTGTGCACCTTTTGATGCAGCATCGCCACCCACAGTAAGAATCATTAGCTGATCTGGTGAAATACCCAGCGCTTCGCGTACGGTCAAAATTTTCGGGTCGTCCTTACTGCGAGGAACAAAAGAATCCGTATCGCAGCCGACCGGCAGCACCTCAATAATATCATCATTTATCCCGTCGCGAACATACATTTCCTTTACCCAGTTCGATGTTACCAGTATAAGTGGAAGAGCATTCAGTACCTCCTGGTAGTTTGCAATATAACCATCGGCAACCAGCCATGGGACAGGCTGAACTCCATATCGTTGCGGATGGAGTACCAGATGCGGTGTATGCCCCCAATAACCGACACCAACAACAACATCCGGCTCAAACCAGCGATAGTACCATTCCTTCTCCAGTGCCGATTCGAAATGAACAGCATTTGCATCAACACCCATTTCAAGAAGTCCCTTGTATAGCAGATCTCCCTGGCTTGCAAGCCCTCCGGGTGAAGGAGGATAATCATATAATACCAATACTTTCATTGATCAAGCCATTTAAAAGCATCATACGAATCTGTAAATTGCCAGAATGCTTCTGCCCGCGGTGTTGTTTCAGCTTCAAAACTACTTTTTTCAAATCCGTACGTTTCTGTAATTATGCTGTATTTTCTTAACCAGATCTGTTTCGACAGCTTCCGATAAATAGAAGCGTTCTCGACAGGCCTGGGATAATATTCCTTGTTGCTATCCTCATAAGCAAAGGTCCAAAGTTCACTGGTAGATATTTTACCTGTATGCCAGAGTCTGATAACTGCCTTGCTAACTTCCTCATGTCTGATGTGTCTCGTGTATTCTCCTGTTGGATTATGGGAAATTATCAGGTCGAAATACTGCGGAGGTAATAAGTCCAGTATGGTACGCTCAACCTCTTTTTCATCCAATGGCTTCTGTTCAGGTCCGTCATCCAGGAAGCCCATGATACCTTCCGATTTAAGTATTTTTAAAGCGTTGTAAAACCCGGGGGCACGTTCTTTATCGTTTCCCCGGCAAAGACAAACAATATACAACTTCCATGAGGGATGGCTCAGTATTATTCCACCAACCCATAATGTTTCATCATCAGGGTGAGCAACTATAATGGCAACTGTTTTTGTTGATAATCGGGTCATGAATAAAATGAGTCTCTTTGCTGCTAATATAAACCATGTATTGTTGTATAGCATCAAACAGTATGTTATTTTTTAGAAGACAGCAATAAAACGACTCCTCCAACTCCCATTACGGCAATGCCAACCAATGGCGACCATTTGAGGTGGTACCGTTTGTTCGCAGTGATTTCAACATTTCCGATATCAACTATTTTCTCTCTGGTGAAGAAAGTAAAGGCCGTAATAATGGTTAATACTAAACCAATTATTATAATGACGATACCAGCTTTTTTCATATGTTTTTTATAAAATAATATTGATGGAAAGATAAAAAAAGGCAGTGTAAAAGCATTACACAATTAATGATATAATTTGCATCATTCACACATTTTATTCATAAAGTCGTGAAGCCGCTACAGGATTGATCAAACATGGTCTGAATGAATCAGATATTTCGGGATTTATTAAACAGATATATATTACATTTACAATCTCATTTTAAATCATAAATTTTGATCTATGCAAGTCAATGTTACCAGAAAGGATAGTAAGTTTCTCCCGGATCCCAGCAGGGTGATAGCCCGTTTCCTTTACATCTCCGATGAAAGAAGTAAAAATATTATCATTAATGTATTAGCTATGTCTGATAGCGAGGTAAATATAGCATTAAGTCAGGTGCTGAGAGGTTATTCCAGACGTCATAGAAATATTTCATTAATATTTGAAACACATTTTAATAAATTGGACAACCTGTTTAAAGAGCTGGAGATAAAACAAAGCAAGATTGATCAACCGCGAAAAGTGCTTATAGGTTCTTATTTCACGAGGGAATATTCTATTGAATCGGCAGCTTTTTTTAATCCATCCATCGTAGAAGATCCCGATCAGTCGGAATTAGGTACGGATGAAAAAAGAGTGATTTTTAGTTTCAGAGCAACCGGCGAAGGACATATTTCGTCCATTGTTTTTCGTTCAGGTATTATTGATAAGAATAATAATCTGATTATTGAACCTGTCGGCAAAATGCTGGCAGAGGCAGAGCGAATTAAAAGGCATATTTACAATAAAAAATCATTTATTAAGACCCTTGATGAAATGCATGATTTCGACAATAAAATTTCACCGGTCTTTGTATTAGAGAAACTGGGCGACAAGTTTACTTATGGTGAATTGAAAAGGGTTGTAAATGAAATAAGAAAAACACATCAACTTACACCAAATAAGGAATTAATTATTAATCAAATGATGTGGCTTGCCCTGTCACATTATGAAATTGAATTTTCACTTGATTCAGCAATTTCCGAGAGAGTTATTTTCCCAATCTCCGAAACTGAAAAAAACGGTATTGAAGATGCGCGTTTTGTTAAATTCGCAGAGGAAAGCGGTGAAGTAACTTACTATGCTACTTATACTGCTTATGATGGCAAGTCCATATTACCAAAGTTACTTGCAACAAAAGATTTCTATCATTTCAAAGGCTTACCCGTTCATGGCGAACTCGCAAAGAACAAAGGGATGGCATTGTTCCCCAGGAAAATAAATGGTAAATTTGCCATATTGTGCAGAATAGATGGGGTAAATAATTATATAGCTTATTCAGATAATGTCAATATCTGGCGCGAAGCCAAACTCATTCAGAAACCAAAATATCCCTGGGAAATGGTGCAGGTGGGGAATTGCGGCTCGCCTGTCGAGACAGAAGAGGGTTGGCTGGTAATTACACATGGAGTTGGACCCATGAGGGAATACGTATTAGGAGCTTCATTATATGAACTTGATAATCCTGAAAGAGAAATTGGCAGGCTAAAGACACCTTTGCTGACTCCAAATGATGAAGAAAGGGAAGGATATGTGCCCAATGTTGTTTACTCTTGCGGTTCTATTACCCACAATGGTGATCTGATTATTCCTTATGGCATGTCAGACTACGCTGGTACATACGCTTCTGTAAATTTAAATGAACTTCTGAATGAACTTAAGAACTCAAAATAGGTGCAAGTGAAACGGCGTGGATATGATACTACTTTTTTGTTTCTAAAATCTTCTTATAAACCTCCAGATATCCTTCAATCATTTTTTGACGACTGAATTTTGAAGCAGCATACTCCCTGCAATATTTTCTGTTAATAGATTTAATATTATTTACCGCTTCCACTGCTTCGTCAATACTATTAACCAAAAAACCGGTCTTCCCGTCAAGGATTATTTCCGGCATGGCACCTTTGTTAAACGCGATAACGGGTGTTCCACAAAGCATTGATTCTGCAACGCTTAATCCGAAAGGTTCCTTAAAACTAATCGGATGTAAAAGCGCATAAGCTTCACCCAGGAGTTTATCCCTTTCCTTTGGCCCTGAATTACCAACATATACAATGTCATCACCATTAATGTATGGTTTAATCTTATTGTCAAAATATTCCTGATGCTGAATTAAACCGGAAATGATCAGCTTTCTTCCGGATTGTTTTGCAATCTGAATGGATTCAGAAGTGCCTTTCTCGGGATGAATCCTGCCGAAAAACAGCAGATAATCTCTTGGTTCAGAACGGAATGTAAATTCATCTGTATTAATACCATTGTAAACAGTAGCGGTGTAGTCAAGCTCAGGACTTCGATCAGAATTACTGATAGAAACGTAAAAGGTGGTACTATTGTATTTTTTATAGACAGGCAGAATTTTTTGAGAAGAAAAACCATGAATGGTAGTTACCATAGGCGTTCTGATCAGACGCGAATAAGTTAGCGGGAGAAAATCGAAATTGTTATGAATTAAATCGAATTTATC
>JBDRNO010000073.1:0-9855 GCA_043811005.1 Bacteroidota bacterium
AATCCTTGCTGTATAGTAGTTCAAGTATAATTTTACAAATATTGTGGCCAAATGTGGCAAAGATTTAAATTGAAATGGAATGCATCCCTTAAATAAAAACATATTTGTCTTCGTTGTATGCGGAGCTGATAAACATATTCAGACGTTAAATTTTTCATTGAGGTATTTAAAGCATTTCTCCCGTAATGAGATCATTGTTGTAACAGACCTAAGCAGAAATAATATTGATATTGACCATGATAATGTTTTAAATATTCATACTCCTGACAAATTCAACCATCATCAGGCGAGCATATTTCTTAAGGTCAGTTTGCATAAGATCTTGGATACGGAGCATAATTATTGTTACTTAGACAGTGATGTGATAGCTGTAGATGAAAGAGTGGATGAGGTCTTTAACTATAAAACCGGACCTGTAACGTTTGCCTCCGACCATTGCTCATTGCGTGAATTCAGCCCGAATGCAATGAACTGCGGATGCAATGAAAACAGAATAAACAACATAAAGCTTTTGACCCGTCTTGAGAAAGAATATTTTCAGTTAGAACAGGAGTACTTTGTGCGGGAAAAGGCATTTCGTGATAAATATGTGCCCAAAGACCCGGAAATATTTGAAAGATATGAGCAATTGCAGGAGATAATAAATGAATACTGCATAACATACAAACGTTTTCTGAAAGTCCCATCCTTTATCCAGTTCGTGCTGGCACATCTCAATCCTGAAAAATATAATTTCGAGCATTATTTAACACTTCACGGAGACTTTAAATGGGACCATAGAGAAAAAAAAGTATTTGATTCTGAAAATAATTTCCTCTTCGATGCAGCAGCAATCCCTCCTCAATATCCCTCTTATTATAAACATATTAAAGACAACAGTAATTTTATATGGAATGATGAGAGCAATTTTTGGGTGGACGAAAACAGAAATGATATATACGCTGCCGCAAGATGTGATCATTTAAGAGAGGCAATCCGGAAAAAATTTAAAGTGAATATTCCGGATAATAACTGGCTTCACTGGAACGGAGGGGTATTTTTATTTGACCGTTCCTCGGTAGAATTTATGAACACGTGGTGTGAACATACAATGGAGATATTTAAAGATAATGATTGGAAAACCAGGGACCAGGGTGCTTTGATAGTAACTGCATGGAAGTGCAAATTACACGATCAAAAAAGATTGCCGGCTGAATTTAATTTTCTCGCAGATTTTAATAACGAGCATTTAAGATTCGATATAGAAAAGGGCTTTAGCTTTGATAATTTTAAAACAACCCTTCATCCCTCTTTTCTTCACATATATCATAATTTTGGGAAAAAAGGTTGGGATGTGTGGGATTATATTGAAGGATTATCTTCGAAAAGTAAGATCGTAATTTGATTAAAAAAATCATATAGAATTAAGTTGAGTAAAAAAATAATGTTACTGGGTACTGGGTGCTGGGTACTGGGTGGTTTATACTGGTTGCGAAGTTTGAGTATAAAATCAACAACCCAGAACCCAGAGCCCAGAAACTGAATATTAAATGCACAAAAGGTAGATTCTAATATAAATTCTATTTTAAAAAATTGAAATTTCGAGATAATAAAATAATTCACGGCTTATGGATAGGAAGTTCTTTATCTAAAATAGAGCTATTAACTATCCATTCCTTCCTCAGCTACGGGCATGATTTTCATCTCTGGGTTTATGACAAAATAAACACGAAACTTCCTCCCGGTGTCCGATTAAGAGATGCCGCTTCTATCATACCCCATGATAAGATATTCCGGTATAGATACACCAACCAGTTTGGACATGGCAAAGGTAGTTTTGCCGGTTTTTCAGATATTTTCCGGTACAAGCTGCTCTACGAGCATGGAGGATGGTGGGTTGATATGGATGTATGCTGTTTAAAACCATTTGACTTTGCTTCACCCTATGTCTTCCGCACACACCATCATTTACCTGCTGTTGGAAATGTCATGAAATGCCCAAAGGGAAGCCGGCTGATGCAACTATGTTACGAAAGTGCATCAAAAAATATTGATGAATTCAACACCGACTGGCACAAACCATTGACAATTCTCAATGAAAACATTAATAAATTAGGATTGTCGAATTATATTATAGATATCTCAAACCAGGATGAATGGAACTATTTGAGAAAACTCATAACAAAAAACATACAACCTCCAGATGATTGGTATGCCATTCATTGGGCAAATGAAAACTGGCGGGCGATCAACCTGACAAAGGAATATTTTAGAAGGAATTCCACTATTGGCAGCTTAATGAAAAAATTCGGTTTAACGGAAAATAACCTAAGCTGGAAGGCAAAAATATTGTATGAAATAAAGTTGTCGCTGGCTTATGGAATATTAAAGAAAATGTAGTCATTTTTTAAGGACATAGATTTGTAAATTAATTTAAAATTTGGAACATTTTAATAACTTTCTTCGTAGAAATAAATTTAAAGGAAATAAAATTCTGTATTTTTTCATTTTTTCTTTGAATAAATGTTTTTTATTTGGTTCTGACTTGACCAGCTTATGATGTTTAAAAGTTATATTCATATTACCTTCTTGCGGATGTTCCAGGCATTTATCTGGACACTTTGCTTTTTATTGTTCCTGGTTGTGCCCCAAAGCTATGCTCAATATTCCACATTATTAACGGAAGATTTTGATGCCTGTGCTGAAGGAATTCTTCCTATTTGCGGATGGAATGAAACAGGTAATGGCAGTCCATGGACTACCACAAACAATTCGTGTGCGATAACAGGTCTTTACAGTTTAGCCATTGGAAGCGATGCTGCTTATTGCGAATACAACAGGGATTTTACCATGTCCAACAGGATCGCATATATGGGGTTTTCTTCATTAGGATATCAAATGTTGAACATAAGTTTTAATTGGACAGGCATTGGTGAACCCGGGATTGATTATGGAATGGTCGTTTATTCGACAGACGGAGTTACCTGGACTAACGTATCCGGAACACAATATCAAGGTCAGCCGGCTATCCAGGCAGTTAGTAATCTAACTATACCAAACCCCATAGATAATGATCCTACGGTTTATATCGGGTTTAGATGGATAGATAATGACAATACCGGAAATTTCCCGGGTTTCACAGTGGATGATATTGTAATACAGGGAGAGCAGATGGAGCCCAATATTCCGCCTGCACCAACGAGTAATTCTCCCGGATGTGATTCAGTGATTATCACACGTAGCGGCCCCCCCCCCTCGCCATCTAATGTTGTATGGTACTGGCAGGGTACAACTTGCGGGACGAGCACAACAGTCTCGGGCGCTACATATATTGCATATACATCCGGAACATATTATATCAGGGCTTATAACACGGTTTCGGGACAATGGTCTACGGATTGTGACAGTATCACAGTAACGGTTGTTCCTCCTCCTGTTGCCAATTCAGGCCCTGGGGGTGACGAATGCGACCTCGATTTCACTTTCAGCGCTGTTCTGAGTACAGGAACGGGAACATGGACACAGCAATCAGGTCCTGGCACTAGCATTTTTTCCGACCCTAACGACCCAAACGCCACCGTCATCGTTGCTAGCTATGGTTCATATATTTTTCTGTGGACAGAGGTCTTCGGCGGCTGTTCAGATATTAATTCGGTAATAGTTAATTTCTATGAACAACCCGTTGCAGATGCGGGTTCCGGGGGTAGTGAATGTGACACCACTTTCACCTTTAATGCTGTTCCAAGTATGGGAACGGGAACCTGGACACAGCAATCAGGTACTGGCACCAGCGCTTTTTCCGATCCTAACAACCCCTCAGCTACAGTTACTGTTTCCGCCTACGGCACTTATGTATTTCTCTGGACGGAAGTAAATGCGGGATGTTCGAATGGTGCTTCAGTAACCGTTAATTTTTATGAGCAGCCAACAGCAAATGCTGGTTCGGGAGGTGATGAATGTGACCTCAATTTTTTATTTAATGCCGTATCCAATATAGGTGTGGGAACCTGGACAATGCAATTCGGGCCAAGTATAGCATCCTATTCGCCTAATGATGCCAGTCCAACTGCTACAGTCACCGTCTCTGCTTATGGAGCTTATTTATTCAGGTGGACAGAAGTAAACGGGATTTGTTCGGATTATAGTGAAATAACGGTTAATTTTTATGAGCAACCTGTTGCAGATGCCGGTTCGGGAGGTGATGAATGTGATACAACTTTTACCTTTAATGCCACTCCAAGTGCCGGAATAGGAGGATGGACTCAACTTTCAGGTCCCGGAACAACAACTTTTTCCAATGTGAACAGTCCATCCGCTATTGCTACAGTTTCTGATTACGGCACGTACGTGTTCAGGTGGTCAGAAGGCAACGGCCCCTGTTTGAGTTTTGATGATGTAACCGTTAGTTTCTATCAGCAACCGGTGGCTGATGCCGGCATAGGGGGTGACGAATGTGACCTTGACTTTGTATTCACCGCAAAACCAGGTGTAGGAATAGGATTCTGGACCCAGCAGTTCGGACCTGACATCAGCACGTTTTCCAATCCCGCAGCTCCTAACGGCACCGTTACTATTACGGCTTCCGGCATGTACGTGTTCAGGTGGACAGTGATCAACGGCCCATGTTCTGACTATGAAGATATATATGTCAATTTCTACACACCCCCGGTTGCAAATGCAGGTGATGATACAACAATCAGTTTGGGATATAGTATTCCATTGAATGGACAAGGAGGGATTAACTATTCATGGTCACCTGATCTTGGTTTAGATTATCCCGATATAGCTAATCCAATAGCCACTCCATTAGAAACAACCACGTATACGCTGACAATAACCGATATTAACGGATGTGTGGATTCTGCTGAAATAACAATCAGTGTTGTTGTGGATTATAACTTTATCATCTCAAATCTGATGACACCCAATGGTGATGGTTATAATGACACATGGAATATTGATTTTATTGAACTTTATCCATTCTGTGATGTTATGATTTATAACAGGTATGGCAACTTACTGTTCAACACAGCAGGATACATCAACGATTGGGATGGCACTTATAATGGCACCAATCTGCCCGATGGAACTTACTATTATGTGATAAAATGCCCGGGTTCAGAAATAATATTTAAAGGAGTAATTACGATTTTAAGGGGAAATTAAGTAGAGACGAGAAAGGAAGAAGTAGAGACGCGATGCATCGCGCCTCTACTTCTTGAAATCTAATACCATGAAAAAAATATTATTTACTGTTATAATGTGGATGTTGCTCACTGATATGCTATTCAGTCAGCAAATTCCACTATACAGTCAATATTACTTCAATCCTTTTATTTATAACCCTTCAATGACAGGCAGTGACGACCAGGTAAACGCCTTTTTGATTTACAGATCGCAGTGGGCTGACATGCCGGGTGGCCCCGTTACCACGGCATTAACCCTTGATGGCCCCGTTAAGGAGAAAAAGATCGGGTTGGGTCTGAGCTTATTTGATGACAGGACTGGTTATACCGAAAGGATCGCATTATATGGTTCTTTTGCTTACCGGGTTAATCTTTTCCTGAACAGTAAGCTATCGTTTGGTCTGTCATTCGGGGCTCTTGAAAACAGGATAGATTTTTCGGAAGTGGTGGTTAAAGATCAGAACGATCCATCGCTATTCGACCAATATGAGAAAAAAGCTGTGATAGACGGTAATTTTGGAGTATCATATTTGTTGAAAAATTTTGAATTGGGATTTGCCATTCCCCAGATAATGGCTAACTCGTTGAAATATGAGGGTAATAATTCCAGGATATTCTATGAACTGTCAAGACATTACCTGGCTTCTGTTAAATATACTTTTAATATCAATAAGGAAAAAAATATTTCGTTCTACCCATTGATTTTAATGAGGTCTGTATCAGGAGCCCCTCTTCAATATGATGTTAATGCAGTATTCAATTGGAAAAATATAGGATGGTTAGGTGTATGTTATAAAAGTAATTATGCAATAAGTTGCAATGCGAGGATTAAAATAGCCAACAAATTAAGTATTGGTTATGCTTATGATATAATAACAAGTTCAATAAATAGTTATGCCGGCACAAGCCATGAAATATTGTTAGGTTATACTTTTGGTGATTCCGGCAAGAAGGAATATCAGGAGAAACTGGATAGTGTGTTAGCCGAATTAATGGAAAAGGAAGAGGATTTGGAGCAAAGATACAATCTGATCATTGCCCAAGCCGATTCGTTATTCAATGCGGAAGAATATGTCAAAGCCAAGTCAGCTTACAATAAAGCATTAGGGATCAAACCCAATGAACAATACCCAAAGGATAAGTTAGCGGAAATAGATAAGTTGCTTGAGGACAAATACAACAATACCATTGCTGCTGCCGATAAGTATTTTAATTCGGGGGCTTACAACCTTGCCAAAGAAAAGTATCAGGAAGCTCTTATGTACAATCCCGATTCTGAATACGCCAGGGACAGGTTGACGGAAATAAATAATTTACTTGAAGATAAATACAATAGAGCGGTTTCCGCTGCCGATTCTCTCTTTAGTGCCCAGGCTTTCGAACTAGCCAAGGAAAAGTACCAGGAAGCGCTAATGTATAATCCAGATGCTCAACACCCAAAAAACAGGATTTCTAAGATAGAGAGGATACTTAAATTATTTGAAGACAAATACCGTATTGCTATTTCCGCTGCCGACTCCTTATATATGTTGCCGGATTACATTAAGGCCAAAGAGAAATATCAGGAAGCATTAAAATTCAAACCAAACGCACTGTATCCCAAAGACATGATAGACCAAATAGATAAGAAGGATCAGGCGGGTAAAATCCGATTGACCAAAAGCAGTGATTTTCTTGATGAAAGCGGCATGCCTGCTGCGAAAGGCTTTTACATTGTTATGGGGTCATTTTTGAGTGATGATAATGCAGAAAGATTTAAGAAGAAAAATGGTTATAAAAGCGTATTTAATAAACAGAGAAAATTTCATTACTGCTACATGATACGATTAGACACCTATGAGAAAGCAAGGGAAATATTATTAAAGGAGGCAAGGGGAAAAGTTTCTGATTCCTGGCTTTATATTTTAAAATGAAAAAAACAATCATTAAAATTCTGAAATGGGCTATTATTATCTTCTTCATTCTATTCCTGGTTGCGAATATTGTTATAACAGCGCTAGGAATAACCAGCATATTGCTGTTTTCTGTTATCATAACCATCACCTTTCTTATTTCTGAATGGATACTTAGAACGAGAAGTATCAGCAGGAAATCAAGTATCAACACACGTGTTCTTATAGCTTCAATTTTTATCGGTATTTTGATCGTGGAATCAGGACTGAGGATAGTTGATAAATATGATTCATATAATGAACAAGCCGGTGGATTTTTTTATAGATCACCCTATTTTATAAACCCTGCGAAAAAATCATGGATTTATACACGAACAGCAAATATTACAAAAACCGAAAACAAACGTGAATATAAATATATAGTGACAACGAATTCAGAAGGGTTGAGAGATATTGAGCACCCTAAACAAAAAATAGATGATGAGTACAGGATAATTGGTTTGGGTGCTTCGTTCACCGAAGGAGCCGGGGTGTCATATAGTGATCTCTCCTGGGTAAAAGTGTTGGGAAGGAACCTGGATAAAAAGATAAAACATAAAAAAATCACGGCTATCAATGCCGGTATAGCTGACAGTGATCCTTTTTTTGAATTGATATTACTAAAGGAAAAACTATTGGATTATGATCCTGACTTGGTGATTGTGGCAATAAATAGCTCTGATATTACCAATGTCATAGTAAGAGGAGGTATGGAACGGGTTAAACCTGATAAAACTATCCTGTATAGAGCCGGTCCATGGTTCGAAATGCTGTTTGGGATGAGCTATATCAGCAGGTTTTTTTTCCTTGATGTACTTAAGTATGACTGGCTGTTTTTAAAACCGGATGAAAAAATTATTGAGAGCAGGATAGCTCTTGAGAAAATTTATTCATGCATTTTAATGTTTGAAGAACTATCAAAAAATAAGAATTTTGATCTGCTGATAGTATTTCATCCAAGAATTCATGAGGTCATTAAAGGAAAATTTGATTTTGATGAAATGATATTAAACTTAAACAGTGAAACACAAATTGCCATATTGGATTTGTTGGATTTTTTTATAAACCGGGAAAACATGAATAAAACAAATGTTTCAAAGTATTATTGGCCCATTAACAAGCACCATAATGCAAAAGGATATGAACTTTTTGCAAAGGGTGTGGAAGAGAAAATCCTGGATTGGGGCTTTATTGATACATTGGCCCTTTAATAAATTTGCAAACTCATTCAGTTTTGGTATAACAATAATTTTGTGGATGCAAATAAACCAGTCGGCAATAGGCAGTCGGCAGTCGGCAAAGAAAATCGTCTATTGAAGTGTGTAAAATGGTGCGCTGTCATCATCTTCATCCTTTTTCTGCTTGCAAATATCGTTTTAACCGCATTTGGTGTAACCAGCATATTCTTCTTTTCAGTAATAATCACAGTTACTTTTCTTATCAGTGAGGCAATTCTCAAAATTGCCGGATGTGACAGAAATACAAAGGGTAATATGCGGGTTTTAATATCTTCAGTCTTTATAGCTTTAATAATAGGGGAGATTATCTTAAGGATTTCCGGGAAATATGACTCTTACCGTGAACAAAACGGTGATTTTTTTTACACGACTGTTTATGCTCCTGCAATTGCTGCAAAACTGGATAAAAAGACCCTGATCCATGTTTTTGATGAGAATTTAATGGATTTAATAAATAATGCAGAAAGCATAAAACCAAAGCCCCTTGATGAATATAGGATTTTCGCATTAGGTGATTCATTCACCGAAGGAGTTGGCAGTTCAAGTGATTCTACATGGTTGAAACTACTCGAAAAAGACCTCAATAAGAAAATAAAAGTTAAAACGATCAAGACCATCAATGCAGGTATAAGTGGGAATGACCCGCTCTTTGAGTATTTAATATTAAAGGAAACATTGCTGAAGCATGAACCTGACATGGTTATTATAGCTGTAAATAGTTCTGATATAGATGAGATAATTGTGAGAGGTGGTATGGAACGATTTCGTCTCGATTCAACAATTCGTTTTAAAAGCGGCCCTTGGTTTGAAATACTGTTCGGAACAAGTTACATATGCCGGTTCGTTGTTCTTAATGTATTCAAATATGACTGGTTATTTTTAAGCCCTGGGGAAAGAAAAGCAGAAAAGGATAAAGCTCTAAGTCATATTTATTCCAGCATCCTGATGTTTGAGGAATTATCCAAAAAAAAATATTTCAACCTGCTGATAGTATTTCATCCGTTAATTGAAGAGGTAATATCTGTGAGATATGATTTCGATGAATTGATATTAACCTTAAACGAGGAAACACACATCCCGGTGTTAGATTTGCTTGATTATTACCTGGATCATGAAAATATGAATAGAAACAATGTTTCCGAATACTATTTGACTGTTGACAAGCATCATAATGCAAAAGGATATGAAGCTTTTGCAAGAGGTGTGGGAAAGAAGATCCGGGAGTTGGGGTGGGTTAATTAGACCCTATGTTTGCAAAGTCAAAGATTTTCAAAAATTTCAAATTTCAAATTTCAAATCTCAAAAAATGAACTATGAAGTATGAAAGAGCCCTTGGTGAAAGATTGCTGCAGTTTGCGGTGGATGTTATTCTGTGTCTTCTACGCATCCTTGCCTCTATCCTCAACAAATTATCTACCCTATTACTTCTTTTTATCCCCTCTTTGTAATTTGAGATTTGTAATTTGATCCTGAACTTGTTTCAGGATGGGACTTTTTACTATTTTTATGACATTATGGACA